>WGEM01000517.1 GCA_015492755.1 Gemmatimonadota bacterium
CTCCGGGAGCGCCCACATCCCGCCCAGGAGCCCGCCGGCGGGGCGCCGCTCCAGGAGCACGCGGCCCTCGCGGTGGAGCACCGCCAGCGCGTAGGTCTCGGCCCGGGGGGCCCTGCGGGCCCTGGGGGCGGGGAAGGCCTCGGGGCCCGGGGCGGACTCTTCCGCTCTCTGGTGCGCAGCATAGGCGCCGCACCACTCCGTCACCGGGCACGACTGGCACGCCGGCTTCCTGGGCGTGCAGACGCGCTGGCCCAGATCCATGAGCGCCTGCGTCCAGTCGCCGGGAGCCTCCGCCGGAACCAGCGAGGCGGCGGTCTCCCGGAGCCAGGCGTCGGTGGGCTCCGGCTCCGCTTCGAGCCGCGCCAGCACCCGGCGGACGTTTCCGTCCACAGCCGGCACCGGCTCACCGAAGGCGATGGCCGCCACCGCGCCCGCGGTGTAGCGCCCCAGACCCGGGAGCTCCAGGAGCTCCTCATAGCGCTCCGGCAGACGGCCGCCGTGTTCCGCCATCACGGCGCGGGCGCAGGCATGGAGCAGGCGCGCCCGCCGGTAGTAGCCCAGCCCCGCCCACGTGGCCAGCACCTCATCCTCCGACGCGCGGGCCAGCGAGGCGAAGTCGGGGAACCGCTCCAGCCAGCGCCCGTAGTAGTCGAGCACGGTCTCCACGCGCGTCTGCTGGAGCATCACCTCCGAGACCAGGATCCGGTACGGATCGGCCTCGCCCCGCCAGGGAAGGGGCGGAGCGGTGCGGCGGTAGTGATCCAGGAGCGCCGCCCGGAGCCGGGCCGCGTCGGCGGCAAGGCCTCCGGGCGGGTGGGTGGCGGTGGGGGTCATGGCGGGAAGGTAGTGCGCCGATGGCGCGCCGCCCACGCCGCATCTACTCTTCATCAGATCCACGGGTCGGGTCCGGAGCCCGCCCCACCTGCAGGGAGGGCATCATGCGCTTCACCACCTACACGAAGTACAAGGGGAAGTGGCTGGACGCCCTCAACCTCGAGGCGCTCCTGGAGCACCTCAGCGACTTCCTCCTGGACGGCGGCTTCGCCGGCGGCCCCCACTACCACCCCTACTGGGGCTGGTCCGGCGTGGAAGACACCAAATCCACCGACGCGCTGAAGAACGCGCTCCTCCGGGCGCTCCTGGAGTCGGGCGAGCTCACGCCGGAGATGCTGGAGGAGCTCCGCGGCGAAGGGGAGGGCGACGAAGAGGTGCAGCGCCGGATCGCCGAGCTCCTGGACGACCTCATCCAGAGGATGGTGGAGGAGGGCTACATCAACCTGGAGACGGGGAGCCCCCAGATTCCCGGCGCCACGTACGACGTCACCGGCCAGGGCAAGATCGACGAGGCGAAGCAGGCGGCGCAGCAGGTGCAGTTCAACCTGACGCAGAAGGGGATGGACTTCCTGGGCTACCGCGCCCTCAAGGGGCTGCTCTCCGCCATCGGGAAGTCCAGCGCCGGCTCGCACGACACGCCGCACCTGTCCACCGGCGTGGAGGCGGAGGCGGCGTCGAAGCCGTACGAGTTCGGCGACACCCTCAACCTGGACATCCCCGCCACGCTCAAGAACGCCATCGAGCGGCAGGGGCTCCAGGTGCCCATCGACCTGGACTACGGCGATCTCATGGTGCACCAGGCGGAGTACCGCTCCTCGTGCGCCACCGTGCTCCTGCTGGACATCTCCCACTCCATGGTGCTCTACGGGGAGGACCGCTTCACCCCCGCCAAGCGCGTGGCGCTGGCCATGTCGCACATGATCCGCACCCAGTATCCCGGGGATACGCTGCGGGTGGTGACCTTCGGGGACCGGGCGCAGGAGATCCCCCTCTCGCAACTGGCGAAGGCGCAGGTGGGACCCTTCCACACCAACACGGCGGAGGGGCTGGAGATCGCGCGGCGGATCCTGGCGAGCCAGAAGAAGGACATGCGGCAGATCATCATGATCACCGACGGAAAGCCCAGCGCCATGACGCTCCCCGACGGGCGCGTCTATACCAACTCCGGCGCGCTGGATCCCGCCATCCTCCGGCGCACCTTCCAGGAGGTGGGGGCGTGCCGCAAGGCCGGGATCCTCATCAACACCTTCATGCTGGCGCGCGACCCCTACCTGGTGCAGTTCGTGCAGAAGGTCTCCGAGATCGCCCGCGGCAAGGCCTACTTCACCACCACCATGACGCTGGGCGAGTACATCATGATGGACTTCATGAGGAACAAGCGGAGGAGGGTGTCGTGAGGGAGGACGGGGCGTCCGGCTGTCGCGGCGGGCGACGGGACGGGAGGAGGGCCGCAGCGCTTCTGCTGGCGGCGGCGAGCGCCGCGTGGCTGACGGCGTGCGGAGCGGAGGTGGGTGGGGGCGCCGCCGCCAGCAGACTGTCTCTTATAC
>WGEM01000518.1 GCA_015492755.1 Gemmatimonadota bacterium
CGCAACGACCTGCTCTGGTCCTCCACGCCCGAATTCCACACGATGGTGGAAGCCATCGCCACGCTTCTGGCGTTCATCGTCGGTGCGCTGGCGCTGGTGCGATTCTACAGCCGGAAGCAGGCCACCTTCCTGTTCATCGGCACCGGCTTTCTGGGGGCGGGGTTCCTGGACCTCAACCACGTCCTCCTCACCAGTGAGTGGGTCATGTCGGCGCGCACCGGCGTCAGTGCGCAGGACCTCTTCGCGTGGAGCTGGACAGCGGAGCGCGTCTTCCTCTCGCTCTTCCTGGCGGTGAGCTTCCTGGCCTGGCGCCGGGAACTCAAGAGCGGCGAAGGTGAGGCGGTTCATGAAGGCTCGGTCTTCGCCACGGCGGTGGTGCTCACCCTCATCAACCTTTTCTTCTTCGAGTGGGTGGACCTCTCCCGCGCCCACCATCCCGCACTCCCCATCTCACGCCCGGCGGAGTTCGTCCCCGCGGTCTTCTTCCTCATGGCGCTGGCGGGGTTCCTGGCCAAAGGCACGTGGCGGCGCGACGCGTTCGAGCACTGGTTGATCATCTCGCTGATCATCTCGATGCTCTGCCACGCCGGATACATGTCCATGTCGGAGCAGCGCTTCGACGCCATGTTCGACGCGGCGCACCTTCTGAAGGTGGCCAGCTACGTGGCCATCCTCACGGGGCTCCTCTCCTCGGTGTACGTCACCTTCCGCCGGGAGGGGGCGGTCCTGCAGGCCCTCACGGAAAGCAACGCGGCCCTGGCCCGCGAGGTGGAAGTCCGCGCGCGCACCGAACGCGCCGTGGAGGAGAGTCGCGCCCGGTTGCAGGAGTTCCTGGACAACGCCAACGACCTCATCCAGAGCGTGGACCCGTCGGGCCGGATCCTGTACGTGAACAGCGCCTGGAAGCGCGTCCTGGGCTACACGGACGAGGAGCTCGAGCGCCTGAGCCTCTTCGACATCGTGAACCCCACGCACCGCGCCTTCCTCGAATCGGAGCTGGCCCGTGCGCTGGAGGGGGGTGAGGCGCGCCGATTCAGCGTGGAGTACATCGCCGCCGACGGGAGGGTGGTCATCCTGTCGGGGAGCGCCCAGGGTCAGTTCGTAGGCGGCAAGCCGGTTGCGACGCAGGCGATTCTGCGCGACGTCACCGAGCAGAAGAAGGCGGAGCGTGAACTCGCCGAGTCGCGGGCCAACCTGGGCGCCCTGGTGGAGAACACCGGCGACGCCATCTGGTCGGTGGACCGGGAGATGCGGCTCATCACCTTCAATTCCGCGTACGCGCTGGCCATCGAGGCGCAGACCGGGCGCGAGCCACGCGTGGGCGACCTGCCCGCCGACATCTACCCGGAACGGGACGTGGAGTGGTACGAGGAGATGTACCGCAAGACGCTCGCCGGTGACCGCCACGTGGCGCTGCGCGAGGACGTGGTGGACGGGCAGCTACGGTACTTCGAACTCTACTGCAATCCGATCCAGGCCTTCGAAGGAATCAGCGGGGCCGTTTTCTTCGGGAAGGACGTCACCGCAAGGGTACGGGCGGAGGAAGCACTGCGGGTGGCCAAGGAGGAGGCGGTGGCCGCCAACAAGGCCAAGAGCGACTTCCTGGCCAACATGAGCCACGAACTCCGAACCCCCCTCAATTCCATCATCGGGTTCACCAACATCCTCCTCAAGAACAAGGACGGTCGACTCAACGACAAGGACCTGGGCTTCCTCAACCGTGTGCTTTCCAACGGGAAGCACCTGCTGGCGCTCATCAACGAGGTCCTCGATCTGGCCAAGGTGGAGGCCGGTCGCATGGAGCTCATCATCGAGGATGTGGACCTGGCCCAACTCTGCGTTGAGACGGTCCAGCAGCTCGAAGGGCAGGCGAAGCTCAAGGAGGGGGCGGTGGCGCTCATCGCCGACGTGCCCGACGAGGTGACGCCGGTGCGGACGGACTCCGCCAAACTGAAGCAGGTGATCATCAACCTGGTGGGCAACGCCCTCAAGTTCACACACGAAGGTTCGGTGACGGTGCGTCTCGAGACGGCGGCGGACGGCAAGACCCCCACCGCCATCGCGGTGCAGGACACCGGAATCGGAATCCCGGAGGACCGGCTCGACGCCATCTTCGAGGCGTTCCAGCAGGCGGAGGCGGGCACGTCCCGGAAGTACGGCGGCACGGGCCTGGGGCTGGCGCTCTCGCGCTCCATCTGCCTCCTCATGGGCTACGACCTCATCGTGGAGTCGCAGGTGGGGAAGGGATCCACATTCCGGATCGTCATGGGGGAGCGCGCCAAGCGTCAGGAGAAAGCGGACGACGAGGGGATCGATGTGCTGGACGACCCCCAGGTGGAGGCGCCTGCCAGCTCCGATGGTCCGGATCCTGCCGCGGCGTCGACGCACCAGGAGACCGGCGCCGGGGCCCCGGCCAAAGACGGACCACCAGCGTCCTTCGCGGCGCAGGGGGACGACGGGACGGTGATCAAGCCGCTGAACTTCAAGGTGCTGGTCATCGACGATGAGAAGGACTCCCGCGTGCTCATGGTACACTACCTGGAAGAGCTGGGATGCGAGGTCATCACCGCACCCGAC
>WGEM01000519.1 GCA_015492755.1 Gemmatimonadota bacterium
AGCGCCGACGAGGCGTAGCAGCGCTACGGCGAGGAGAAGCGACGATGGATCAACCGCGAACCCACCACGTGCCCATCCACCTGCAGGACCATGACATCGAAGATTGTGGGTTGGGCGCGGCACGGCCCCGCCTCCGTCGTTGGCGCTCCTGGACGTAACTGGGCTACGCCGTCGTCGCGCCGCCCAGGATTCGGGGCCGTGGCACGCCCAACGCGGCCCGCTCTCTTACTCGGACAGGCTCCTAGGCGACAACACCGAACTCGGAGGCAACGTCGGTGGCGCATACGTCCGCTGGAACTTCTTCGTCGACGCGTCCGTGACGGCGGGGGACGAACTCTGGGTGGACGGCGGGCGGTTGGTCCGCTGAGCGACCCGGCCCCTCCTCAGACCCAGCCGCGGTCGCGGGCCAGGAGTGAGAGCTGCACGCGGTTGGCCACCTCCAGCTTCCGGAAAACGCTGTGCAGATGCAGCTTCACGGTGCTCTGTGCGATGCCCAGCGCCGCGGCCGCCCGCTTGTTCGAAGCCCCGTTCGCCACCAGGCGTACCACGTCCATCTCGCGCTCCGTCAGTCCGGAGCCGTCCCTGTCGTGCTCATCGGACATATGGGCCACCGCCCTGCTGGCCAGCTCCGGAGGGATCCATCGCTCTCCCGCCGCCACCGCCCGGATGGCGTCCAGGAGCACCGAGGGTGCGGCTTCCTTCAGCACGATCCCGTCGACGGCGGCCTCGAGGCATCGCACGACGACGCCATCGGAGAGTGTCGCCGCCAGGATCACCGTGGGGGGGGCGACGCCCTCCTCCCGCAGCGCCTCGTACGCCTGCAGGCCGCCGCACCGCGGCATGGACATGTCGGTCACCAGGACGTCAGGCCGGAGCTCCTTCACCGCTTCCTGCACCTCCAGGCCATCCGCACAGGTACCGCACACCTCCACGTCCGCCTCCAGCGAGAGGAGCGCTTTCAGACCCTCAAGAACGACGGAGTGATCGTCGGCGATCATCACGCGAAGCGTCATGGTCCTCCCTCACCATCCAGCGGGAGCCGGATCGTCACCCGCGCCCCGTTCCGGGCGGACACGATGTGGATGGTACCGCCCGCTTCCGCCACCCGATGCTTCAGGCTCAGCGGACCCAGGCGCCGGCGGCGGAGCATCTCGTCGGTGAACTCCCCCAGGAAGGGAAAACCCGTGCCGTCATCCTTCACCGTGATCACCAGCGTGCCGTCCTTCACCGCCAGTTCGATCGTAATGCGTTTCGCCTCGCCGTGGCGCGCCGCGTTCACCGCCGCTTCCTGCACGATGCGCAGCACCCGGCGGGTCGCTTCCTGCCCCACCGCCAAGGAACCGCGAACGCGGGCCTGAGCGTCCACATTCCACATGACGCCCACACGCGCAAGCAGTGCCTCGATCCGGTCCTTCAGCGTCCGGGGATCGTCCGGTCCCGCAGACAGGCCCTCCTTCACCTCATCCACGTAGAGTCGGAGCGCCCGCTGCTCGGCCTCCAGGACACCCGCCAGCGACGCCAGGATCCCATCCACCTTGTCCGGATCGGTGCCCTGCAACTTGCGCGCCGCGGCGATCTGCAGACCGGCGGCCGTGAGCGTCTGCAGCACACCGTCGTGAAGCTCCATGGCGGTGCGAAGGCGTAGCTCCGCCGCCTCCCGGAGAAGCTCGGCTCGCCTGCGCTCCCGCTGTCGCCGCGCATCGCGCCCGATGCCGTACATGCGGCCGTCCTCCGACGAGGTGAGCGACCACCGCAGCGGGACCCACGATCCGTCCGCGGCCAGCACCCGCGCTTCGAAGCCTGCCTCCCTGCCGTCTTCATCCGACGCACGCAGGCCGTCGAGAATCCCGGCGCGATCCTCGGGATGCACCCACGACAGCGCTCGGGTGCTCAGGATGGCCTCCACCGAATGACCCAGCATGCGTTCCGCCGCCGGATTGACCAGAAGTACCCGACCCCATCGGTCCACCACCAACATCAGGTCCTGAGCGTGCTGGAAGAGCCGGGCGAGGCGCACCTCGGTCCGCTCGCCTTCGGGAGGCGAGGACGAGTGCGGCGGCGCAGTCAGTACCGGACGCACGCCGCCGTCAGCGGCGGGAAGAACGGGTGGTCATCACACCCAATCATGGGACGAGTGGCGGCGTGGCGAAAGATTTCGCCGGCGACGGTGCGCGATCCGCTGTAGTCGATGGTGAGGAGGTGCCGCGCACACGCCCTCCCTCAGAAGGCGCTGATCCCGGTGAGCGCCTGCCCCAGGATCAGGGAGTGGATGTCGTGCGTGCCCTCGTAGGTGTAGACCGACTCCAGGTTCGCCATGTGGCGCATGGAGTGGTACTCCACCAGGATGCCGTTGGCGCCCAGGAGGCGGCGCGCCTCCCGCGCCACGTTCGCGGCCATATCGCAGTTGGCGCGCTTGGCCAGCGACACCTGCTGCGGCGTGACCTTCCCCTCGTCCTTGAGACGGCCCAGGCGGTACGCCAGGAGCTGCCCCTGCGTGATTCCGGTGAGCATATCCGCCAGACGAACCTGCTGGATCTGTTTCCCGCCGATGGGGCCGCCGAACATCACCCGCTCCTTCGCGTAACTGAGGGCCTCGTGGAAGCACGCCATGGCGGCGCCCACCACGCCCCAGGCGATGCCGTAACGGGCCTGCGTCAGGCACATGAGCGGGTGCTTCAGCCCGCCGGTGGAGCCGGGGAGCATGGCGTCTTCCGGGAGCTCCACGTCCTCCAGCACGAGTTCGCTGGTGTCCGACGCCAGAAGGGAGAGCTTGCCCTTCTGATCCCGCGCGCTGAAGCCGGGCGTGTCGGTGGGCACCACGAACCCCCGGATGCCCTTCACGTCCCCGATCTCTCCGGTCTGCGCCCAGACGATGGCCACGTCCGCCATGGACCCGTTGGTGATCCACATCTTGGCCCCGTTGAGCACCCAGCCCGCATCGGTCTTCCGCGCGGTGGTGATCATGCCGCCGGGGTTCGAGCCGTAGTCGGGCTCGGTGAGACCGAAGCAGCCGATCTTTTCACCCGTGGCCAGCTTCGGGAGCCACTCCCGCTTCTGCTCCTCGCTACCGAAGGCGAAGATGGGGTACATCACCAGCGCGCCCTGCACCGAGGCGAACGAGCGGATCCCCGAGTCGCCCCGCTCCAGCTCCTGCATGATGAGCCCGTAGGCCACGTTGTTCAGCCCGGCGCACCCGTACTCCTCGGGAAGGTTCGCCCCCAGCACGCCCAGCTCACCCAGCTCCGGAATGATCTCTTCCGGGAAGCGGCGGTTGATGTAGGCGTCGCCGATGATGGGCATGAGCCGGTCCTCCACCCAGGAGCGGATGGTGTCGCGGACCATGCGTTCCTCCTCGGAGAGGAGCGCGTCGATGTCGTAGAAGTCGATGCCTTCGAAGCGGGCCATCGGAGCGATTCCGTGTCGTGGGTGAGTGCGACGGGTTCTGAGTCCGTAATCTACCTTCCCGGGGCGTCCTCGTCGCCTCCCGGCGGCACCGCTTCCACCGCGCGGCGGTTCCGGAAGCGCATGGCGCCGTAGATGATCTCGCGCGACGCCTTGGCGCCGAGCCAGACCGCCATGAGCACCGTCCCCACCCAGCCGCCGATGACCAGGGTGGAGGGTCGGATGGCGAACCAGATGTACGCCGCCACCGCGCCGCCGAAGAGCACGCCGCCCAGCCAGCCCCACCACGACGCCCGCTCGCGCGCCCGGCGGCGGCAGGTGTCGCACCAGAGGAGGCGATCCAGATGTGCGGTGTCCTTCACCTCGAGGCAACGCACGCACGTCACCTCGTCCGGATAGCGATCCCTCCAGGTGGGACGGGAGCCGCCCACGGCTGCCTCAGGCCGCGCCCAGCGCGCGCACCAGCGCGTCGGTGTATTCCTGCGTCGTGGCGTTTCCGCCCATGTCCACCGTCCGGTGGGTGCCCTCCTGAATCACCGTGTCGATGGCGTCGCGGATGCGCACGGCGGTCTCCGCCTGCTCCACGTGCTCCAGCAGCATGCACGCAGCCAGCAGGAGCGCGGTGGGGTTGGCGATGCCCTTGCCGGCGATGTCGGGGGCGGAGCCGTGCACCGCCTCGAACATGGCGGCGTCGGCGCCGATGTTGCCCGCCGGCGCGAAGCCCAGGCCGCCCACCAGCCCTGCCATGAGGTCGGAGAGGATGTCCCCGAACATGTTCTCCATCACCAGGACATCGAAGCGGTACGGATCCAGCACGAGCTGCATGGCGGTGGCGTCGATGATCCGGTCTTCCCACTCGATGTCCGGGTAGTCCTTCGCCACCTCATGCGCCACGTCCAGAAAGAGTCCCTGCGTGTACTTGAGGATGTTGGCCTTATGGGCCAGCGTCACCTTCTTCCGGCCGCGGCTGCGGGCGTACTCGAAGGCGTAACGCGAGATGCGCTCCGCGCCGTAGCGGGTGATGATCATCACCGACTCCGCCGCCGCCCGGGAATCGCCCTGCATCCCGATGTAGTGCTCCACGCCCACGTAGAGCCCTTCGGTGTTCTCGCGGATGAGCACCAGGTCGATGTCCTCGTAGCGGCCGCCGGGCACCAGCGTGCGCACCGGGCGCACGTTGGCGTAGAGGTCGAAGGTCTTGCGGAGCTCCACGTTGATGGAGCGGAAGCCCGAACCCGAGGGCGTGGTGAGGGGCCCCTTGAGGATGACGCGGTTCCGCTCCGCCGACTCCAGCGTGGCCCGGGGCAGCGGGTTGCGCTGCTCCTGGAGCGCGACGAGCCCGGCCTGCTGAATGTCGTACTCCAGATCGGCGCCCGCCGCCCGGAGCACCGTGAGCGTGGCGTCTGTGACCTCCGGCCCGATGCCGTCGCCGGGAATCACGGTGATGGTCCTGGTCATGATCGTCAGCGTTTTCGGATATATCGTGGGTTGTATTCGTACTCGGCGTGCCGCTCACCCCAGCGCACCAGATCTTCGATGAGGGTGACCCGCTTCGTGCCCTGGAGGCGAGCCTTCCCCGCGATGTTCAGCGCGCGGCGCCAGAGGATATCGTTCATCTCCTCCCGGGTGAGGAGCGCCCGCGCCACCTCCGTGTGACCCACTTCGGTGACGACACGCACCGCCGCCAGCCCCGGGTAGTCCTGAAAGAGCCGCTGCGTCTCCTCCGAGAAGAGGAAGAAGTACGGCCCGGACTTGGCCCAGAGTGTGCCGCCGCGCTGCAGGAGTTCAGGGTCCTGAGAGACGTGGATCGTGGCCACGTTCCCGCGTACCTCCGCCTCCAGGCGGCCGTCATAGGTGTAGTAGGACTCCACGTCCTCCGGCGTGGGGATGGCAAGCTCCGTCCGGATCTCACACGCCCCCAGCGCCAGCAGCGCCACCACGCCCCATCCCCATCTATGGTGCATCGTCCTCACTCTTCTCGCTTCGTGTTCGTGCCTGAGCGCCCCTGCGGGCAATCCCTACCCCAGGTACCAGAGCAACCTTCGGGCCACTTCCTCCACCGCGGAGGCCAGAGCCCGGGGATCACCCGGCGGGTAAGCGCCTCCCTCCAGGTACCCGAACCACACCACCCGACCGGTACGCGGGTCGATGAGCGCCAGCGTGACGGTGACACGGGCCGTGCCGCCCTCGCCGGGCTCCAGCGCCGCGTGCACCGGGAGGAGCACGGCGTCGCCGTCGGTGAGCGCCGCGATCCTCCGGAGCTCCCCGTACAGCGGATCGCCCACGCGATTCACTTCGGCGGCCAGAAAGTAGGCCACGGGAAGTCCCCGGGTGCGGGCGCTCACGTTGGGCGTGCGCGCCAGCACCTCGTCGATCTCCGGCGGGAAGACCCACGAGACGCCCCGCCCCCGGTCCTTCAGCACGAAGGCCAGCTCCGCGTCCGGGTCCCCCGGCACGCCCAGCACCTGCTGAAAGGGGAGCACCACCACCCGCCAGCCCCTGAGGTCCGGCGCGGCGCCACGCACCGTTCCGGGCTCCGGAGGCGCCGCACTGCCCCCGCCGCACGCCGCGGCAGCCAGGAGCACGAGTCCGGCGGCGGCGATTCGCCGGATTCCGTTGGGACGCGAGCCGTCCGTCATGGAGCACCGCCGTTGTGAGGGTGACGTCCCGGCCCGCAGGTCCGGGGAACAGCCCTGAAAACTAGAAGGACCGGAGGATCTGCAAAGGCCGGAGCCGGCGCGCTATCGCTCAGTTCATGGAGGGGTCGAAGGGCACCTTCGCCATCTGGGCGTATTCCGGGCCCTTGCGCCGGAGCACCCGGCTCCAGAGGAGCTCCGGTACGTCGCTGAAGACGTCTTCGGCGCGGGCGGGCTCCACGATCCACGCGTTCTGGGCCATCTCCGACTCCAACTGGCCGGCACCCCACCCCGCATAGCCGGCGTAGATGCGCGCCCGCAGGATGCCCCGGCGCACATCCTCGTCCACGTCGCCGGTGAGGAATCCTACCGAGTCGAAGACCGGCACGTCCGCCAGCTCCGGATGGCTGAACTCCGCCAGGAGCACACCGCTCTGAGGCTCCACCGGCCCGCCCTGGAAGAGCGGCTCGTCGGGCCCCACCAGCTCCGCCAGCGCCGGGACCGCCTCGGCCACCGTCACGTCCAGAGGTCGGTTGAGGACCACGCCCACCGCGCCGTCCTCATCGTGCTGCGCCACCAGCACCACGGTGTGGCGGAAGTTCGGGTCGAACATCCCGCCGTGGGAGATGAGCAACTTGCCGCACAGGTTTTCCATGCTCCCTACCCCCTCGCGGGCCGATGGCTGCCCGTGCGGGGCACCCGGCCCTCAGTCGTCGGCGCCAGCCTCCCCATCTCCGTCCTCGGCGCCGTCTTCCGGCTCCAGCTCCAGCGCCGCGGAGTTCACGCAGTACCGCAGCCCCGTAGGCTCCGGCCCGTCGGGGAAGACGTGCCCCAGGTGACCCCCGCAGCGGGCGCAGTGCACCTCCGTGCGCACCATGAAGTGGCTCGTGTCCACCTCCGTCTCCACCACCGCGGGGTCCACAGGTGCCCAGAAGGACGGCCACCCCGAACCCGAGTCGTACTTCGTATCGGAGCGGAAGAGCGGCGCACCGCACCCCCTGCAGCGGTACAGGCCCCGTCGCTTTTCGTTCCAGTATCGTCCCGTGAACGCCCGCTCCGTGCCCTTGCGGCGGAGGATCTCGTAGGCCTCCTCGTCCAGGAAGGCGCGCCACTCCTCTTCGGTGTTCGGGAGCGGCCGCTCCGGGGTGTCGGGACGGGGATCTTCGCTCATGGCTGGACGCTCGGTGGAATGGTCACGATCGCTCTGCTGCGTCGTCCATCCATTGCACCCGGACACACGACACGGGTTCCTCGAAGCCGCGTACCTGCGCCGTGGTGGGCGTGACCTCGCATCCCCAGCGAACCAGGAGTTCCCTCACTTCCGGATCGCGGACCATCTCCTCCGAGAGCACCAGGTCGTCGCCCTGGGAGAGGTGACCCAGGCGGGCGGCGAGGTTTACGGTGGTGCCGAAATAATCCAGTCGCTCGTTCAGCGTCACCGCAATACACGGTCCGAAGTGGATCCCGGCCTTGAGCACCAGCGGTTCGCCACCGGCGCGGATGGATCTCCGCCCCCGGTGCACCGCCCGGACGGCATCGACGGGGCGGCGGAATACCGCCATCACCGCGTCGCCGATGGTCTTCACCACGGCGCCGTCCGCCGACGCCACGGTGCGCTCCAGCTCCTCCAGATGCCGCGCCACCAGCCCGAACGCAGGTGCGTCACCCATCGACCGGTACAGGCTCGTGGAGCCGCGGAGGTCCGTGAAGAGCACCGCAAGGCTGCCCACCTCCACGAACTCCCCGGCGTCCAGCACCTCGCCGCTGAAGAGGTCCCGGAACTCGTGCAGCGCCGTGACCTCGGCGGCGGTGGCCGCCTCGTCGGCCCACGGGACCGATTCCACGTGGAAGAGGCGTTCCTTCTCCGTCCGGTTGGCCAGGACCAGCGTCGCCGAGGGGGCCACCGGTTCGGTGAGGGGTGCCCATCCGCCGCCGTCCACCGCAAACACCGCCCGGTCCGCGCCACCCACCTCCACCATGAACGACGGGCCGGTAGGAAGTCCCCACGCGCGCACCCGGTGCCGTCCCGGCGTCAGCACCCCCGCGCATTCCCGCACCTCGCCGGCCGCCAGAAGCTGTTGGACCTCGACGTGCGGCGTGATCTGCGGACCGGCCACGCAGAAGGTGGGGGCCTGCACGCTCCGGACGGCCTCCGCCGGAGTGAAGGAGATCTCCACCGAGTCCTGGAAGTTCGGGTCGAAGGTGATGCGGCAGGTGTCGCAGTGCACGCCTCCCCGGCGGAGTTCCCTGAGGGATGGCACACGCTCCCTGGCCCCCAGGCACCCGGGACAGACGAGATCCCACTGCAGGCGGAGGACCCCGGCCCGCACGGCCCGCAGGCAGAGGCGGAGCACGTCGCGGCGTGGCGCTCCCCAGACCCGTGCCAGGACATAGGGACGGATGCGCGCCAGACCGAGATCGTCGCCGTGCCGGAGGTGGTCCAGGAGTCGGCCCGCGAGTTCCGGTGGCGCGCCGGCGTCCACGAGGACCGAGCGGGCCCGGGCCCCCGCGCCATCGGAGCGGCGGGCCGCCGGGCCACCGGTTGCGGAACCGGTGGAGGAGTCCGCCGTCGTCGAGCGCGCCACCGCTGCATGCCGCACCTCCCCGGCATAGCTGCGGAACACCCGACCGAAGGTGACGCGGCTCACCACGCCGATCTGAAGCGCCGCCGCCAGAAGTCCGGCGAGCCCCCGCGGCTCCGCCGCCACGCGGTAGCGAAGGAGCGTTCGTCCGCCCCCGCGATCCTCGAGCGTGGCACGTACGCGCATCTCCCGCAGCGGGCCGCGGGCGTACCGCCGCACCACGCCGAACTCGACGGGACGGAGCCACTCGAAGGGGAGCTCTTCCCACTCCAGGGGCACACCCAGGACCCGGAGCCTCAGCCTGCGGCGGGCGTTCTCCAGCGTCTCCCCGTCCCGGCGGGCATCCCGGACCGGCGGCAGACCCACGTCGCGGTTGAAGCGGTTCGTGTCGGAGACCAGCGGCCAGAGGAGGTCCGGCGGTGCCGGAAGGAGCCAGGACCAGTGGAAGTGGAGGGTGCGCATGGTCCCGGGAAGCTACGCGTACCCCACCACCTCCAGCGAGGGGACGCGGCGGAAGTGGGCCTCGTTGCGGGTCACCACGGGGAGTTCCGCCTCCACGGCGGTGGCGGCGATCCAGAGATCGTTCACGCCGATGAGGCGGCCCTCGTCCTTCAGGTACCGGAAAAGCTGGCCGAAGCGCCACGCGACGGCCAGATCCGGGACCAGGATATCGAAACGCCCCACCAGCGCCTCCCAGCGAGCACGCCCCGAAACACGCGGACCCGCCGCGAGCTCACCGGCGGTTACCAGGGTGAGGTAGAGGCGGGCATCGGAGTGCGCCTCGAGGAACTCGTGGGCGGGACCGGGCCTTCCCCGGAGCGCCTCGCGCTCGAGATCGATGAGGAAGGTGGTCTCGAGGATCAGCCCTCGCTCCACTTGTCCTCCGGCGGAGGCGCGGCGGAGCGCGCGGCCTCAACCGCATCCAGCTCCTCCGCCGTCAGGTGCGCGCCTTCCCGCCCGTACGCCTCCCTCAGCTCTCCCGCCGTCAGCCCGCGCTCCGGCCACCGGGCGCGCATGATGACGTCGGAAAACGACTCGTCCGGGCGCAGCCGCGCCCGGCGGAGACGCTCATAGGCTTCCAGCTTGAGCGAGATGGTCTTGGTCGCCATGTGTGCATCATGCATGATGTATGCACATTTTGTCAAGTGGCGACTGCAGCCGCGACGCCCCCGCCCCCTTGACGCTCCGTGTTTCACGCGGAAACGTCTGTACAGCTCATCTGCCACGCCTGAGCCCTGCACACCCGGCTCCATATCGTCATTCCCGACTCCCCGCGCGGAGGGCCCCATGCTCGAGTTGCGTCTGCTGGGACCACCGGAGTGGACGTGTGTCGACCCGGAGGCGGACTGCGATCTGACGCTGGGCAAGCCCTTCGCGGTGCTGGCCTACCTGGCTCTGGCCGACGGCCCCGTCCCGCGCGAGACGCTGGCGCGGATGTTCTGGTCGGACGTGGAGCCCTCCAAGGCGCGGGCCTCGGCGCGCCAGGCGCTCTACATCCTGAGGCGCTGGCTGGGCGAGGAGGCGTTTGCCTCGCTGGATCCGGTGGCGCTGGCGCCGGGTGTGGTCCACACCGACGTGGAGGCGTTTCGCCAGGCACTGGCCGAGGAGCGCCTCGCCGAGGCCCGCGCGCTCCGGAGAGGCGCCTTCTTCCAGGACTTCGCGCTCTCGGGCGCCAGGCCCTGGACGGACTGGGTGGAGGAGGAGCGCGACGCGCTGGACGGCTGGTACGTGCGGGCGCTGGAGGCGTGGGCGCAGGCGCGACTGGAGGAGGGTGAGGCGGAGGCGGCGGCGGAGGCGGCGGCCGAGGCGGTGCGGGTGGAGCCCTCGCGGCTGGCCGGCCACCGGCTGCGGGTGGAGGCGCTCCTGGCGCTGGGGCGCCTCGAGGAGGCGCGCCAGGCGCTGGCGGAGGCGGAGCGCTGTGCCGGGGACCTGCCGGGCGCCGCCGCGACGCTGGCGGAGCTGGAGGAGCGGGCGCGGGAGGCCGCCCACCGGACGGGAGGGCGTGACCTGGACGAGCGGGAGGATGAGGACGGGCCCTTCCAGGTGGAGTTCGTGGGGCGGACCGCCGAGCTGGCGCGCCTCCGGCGGCTCTGGGCGCAGGCGGAGCGGGGGCGCGCGGGCCGGGCGGTGATCGCCGGCCCGGCGGGCATCGGCAAGACGCGCCTGGCGCTGGAGGTGATGCGCGGCGCGGCGGCGGGGGGGCAGGGCGCGCGGGTGCGGTGCCACCG
>WGEM01000520.1 GCA_015492755.1 Gemmatimonadota bacterium
TGCTGGCGCTGAAGGCGGTACTGGCGGAGGTGGACGAGATTCCTGTCCTGGTCTTCGACGAAATCGACGCGGGCATCGGCGGTCGGGTGGCGGGCGCGGTGGGGGCGGTGCTGGCGGAGGTGGCGCGGCGCCACCAGGTGTTCGTGGTGACCCACCTCCCGCAGGTGGCGGCGAGGGCCGACACCCACATCCTGGTGGAGAAGCGGGAAGGCGCCGCCGCGGCCTCCGCTACGGCCCGCGTGCTGGACGGTACGGAGCGCGTGGAGGAGGTGGCCCGGATGCTGGGGGGCGACCCCGAATCGGAGACGTCACGGGCGCACGCCCAGGAGCTCCTGTCCGGCGCGGCCGGTTGAACTCAGTCAGGCGCCGTCGGGCACTTCGCTCCCTTGCCCCCGGTTCCAGAAGGCCCGGTAGAACCTCACGCCGAATTCCACGCTGGAGCGGACGGGCGTCTGACCTCCGGAGCCCGCCACACTGGCCCTCAGTCGGAGGTGCAACTCCATGGGACTCCCCACCGCCCCCCGCCGCCACGCCTGCAGCGTGGTGTAGCGGAGGCCCACGCCCACTTCGTGCAGGGTGACGGCGCTCTCGCGCTCCAGATCACGGGGATCCACCGGCACGCTCCCCGGCGGGTCCTCCCCCACCACTTGGTAGTCGTCCAGTCCCTTGTGATAGAGGCGATAGGAGCCGAAGGCGGAGAGCGCCTCACTGAAGCGCCAGGTGGGCTCCACCTCGGCACCCAGATACGGAGCGGGGCTCCAGCGCACCGCCCGGAGGGTGGTGAGGGGCGCCATGAGAGCCTCCGGCGGAGCCACGCGCCGCAGGATCGTCGTGGGCCGCTGGATCCCGAAGCGGATCCCTCCGGTGAGCGCCAGGCGCCGGCCCACCCCGGCGTAGCCGAAGACGCGGCCTTCCACATCCGTCTGCCCGTCACCTGTGGGCAGGTCCAGGATCACGTCGTGGCGGTCGCGCCTCCCGGTGCC
Source organism: Gemmatimonadota bacterium (assembly GCA_015492755.1). Taxonomy (GTDB): domain Bacteria; phylum Gemmatimonadota; class Gemmatimonadetes; order Longimicrobiales; family Gaopeijiaceae; genus S146-37. The sequence continues at coordinate 984 of WGEM01000520.1, forward strand.
CAGACGCACCAGGACGCCGGCGTTCAGGCGGTAGGCGAACGTGGGCTCCCCGGTGACGGAGTCCCGCGCCGATCCCTCCGCGAGGCGCACCAGGGCGGAGAGCTCCACGTCGCCCAGCTCCCAGAGTCCCTCCACGTCCCCCAGCGGCTCGGCGCCGATTCCGCCGGTGGGGGAGGCGGGGAGCGTACGGAAGTCCTCGCTGGTGACCGGAGCTCGCGAGAGCACCGGGTCCCCCACGCCCCCCAACCCCGCCGCCGCCAGCGACGTGTCCAGCTCGCCCAGGGCCTGGCGCAACGCCGTCGCCGCCTCCGTGCCGTCCCGCACGAAGAAGGGGGACGCGAAGTACGCCCGGCCGAGCGTCTCCTGCGTCTGCTGCGCGCGGGCCGCCAGGGCCTGCGCTTCGGCGCAAGCAGCCCCGCCGGGATCGGCGGCGCAGAGACCCTGAGCCCGACCCGCCGCGGCTTCCGCGGCGGCGCTCAGCGCCGCCAGATACGCCGTCACCGCCTCGTTGTCGGTGATGGCGGGGCTCAGGCCCACGTCCCCTCCGGCACTGTCGGGGTGGAACGCCACGTCCACGGTGGTGCGGTTCTTCACCCACGGGACCATGACGCCCACGGTGAGCCAGTCGAACACACCCAGGTGGAGACCCGTCTCCACCCGTGTGACGTCGTGCTGCACCAGGCCTTCCGAACGCCCCGGTGAAGCCTGGAGCGCCGTTCCGGGCGCCAGCGCGCGGATGGCGTCCTCCAGCGCGGTGATGCCGGGGAAGAGGGAGGCGTCCACCGGACCCGTGAGGTCCGCGCCCAGCGACTCCCGGCGGGTGGCACCGCTCTCGTCCAAGCCGAACCGCTGGTCCCAGTAGGTGTATACAGGTTGGACCAGGAGTCTGGCCCGCCCGGCGGGCACCAGCGTTTCGTCGGCGAGCTGGGCTCCGGCCGGCAGCGGGATGCAGAGGCACCAGCACACCGCGAAGTGGACGAGTATGCGTCGCATGCGGTCCGGTGGGGAGGTGGATGAAGAGCGCCGGTGAATCCGGCGAATCGCCGCGAAACATAAGGGTTTACGGCGGGGCCAGGAACCGGCGGGAGGAGCCGCCGGGAGGCATTGACCGCCGGTTCGGAATTCTCTAGGTTCGGTACCACAATACGCGGGAATAGCTCAGTTGGTAGAGCACAACCTTGCCAAGGTTGGGGTCGCCGGTTCGAGTCCGGTTTCCCGCTCTGGTCGGGGGACGGCAGCGGACGCTGTCCGTCCCCCGTTTGCCTTCGGCGCCGTGGCCAAGTGGTAAGGCAGAGGACTGCAAATCCTTTATCCCCGGTTCGAATCCGGGCGGCGCCTCTCAGGTTGGCCGGGACGACCCACGGGGTCGTCCCGGCTTTCCTTTCCCGGGTCGGGGGCGTCCCGCCGCCGGGAGATGCGGCTCCGCCGCATGCCCCGTCACGGCTCCTCATCCGCGGCGTCTCCGCGCACCGCGCGGGGCAGGACGCCGCGGTGGGCTCCGTCGGCGGGAGGCTGGGCGCGGCGCGGGAGGGCGGCCTGCGCCTCCAGCTGACGGACGGCGTCGGCCAGCGCGGCGACCGCCCAGGGACCTCCTTCCTCCGCCGCTCGCAGCGCGGCCCGGAGACCCGGGAGCGCCTCCACGGGGCCGGAGCGGGCCAGCGCCGCTGCGGCGTGCGCGACGCGTCGTGCATGGCCCTCGGAACGAAGCGCTCCAGGATCCACGCATCCACGTCGTCCCCACCCACCGCAACCGCCCGCTTCGCCAGCACCCGGGCCCGCCCCGTCTCCGGGG
>WGEM01000521.1 GCA_015492755.1 Gemmatimonadota bacterium
GCGTCACCACGTCGCCGCTCAACGAGCGCGCCGAGAAGTCCGGCGCCAGATCACCGACCTTCACCCGGTCCAGGTCGGTGGGTGGAAGGTCGTGACCGTCCCTGGGGCCGAGCTGCACGTCCATGGCGGTGTCCTCCTCCGTGCTGTCGGTGCCGGCGTCCGCGGTACCCCCGCAGCCGGCCATCCAGAGTACGCTCGCCGCAACCACCATCCACGCGTCACGTCGCAGCATCTGCCGCCTCCTTCCGCTTGCTCAGCCGGTGCGCCACGATGAGTCCACCGTGCTCGCGGCCGTTCTCGATGAAGATCTTGTTGGCGTTGTATCCCGCCGCGATGACGCCCGCCAGGTAGATGCCGGGCACGTTGGTCTCCATGGTGGCGGGGTCGTGGCTGGGGATGCCCGTCTCGGCGTCCACCTCCACGCCCAGCCGGGTGAGGGGCGTGTGGTCCGCCCGCCAGCCCGTCATGGCCAGCACGAAGTCGTTGACCAGGACTGTCTCCTCGCCCGTCTCCTGGTGGCGGATGACCACCGAGTCGGGTGTGATGCGCGCCACCCGGCTCTTCCAGTACATGGTGATCTCGCCGCGCTCGATGCGGTTCGTGATGTCCGGCACGATCCAGGGCTTCACCCCGCGGTCGATGGTGTCCAGGAAGTGAACCATCGAGACGCGCGCCCCGTTCCTGAAGAGCTCCAGCGCCGCCTCCACCGCCGAGTTCCCGCCGCCCACCACCAGCACGTCCTGGTCGTAGTACGGGTAGGGCTCCTTGTAGTAATGGCGGACCTTGTCCAGCTCCTCACCCGGTACGCCCAGCATGTTGGGCCGGTGGAAGCCGCCGGTGGCGAAGACCACCGCCGCCGACCGGAAGGTCTCCTCCCGCCCGTCCCTGCACCGGGTGCGCACCCGGAAGTCCCCCTCCGTCCCGGTGATCTCCTCCACGCTCTGGTACTGGCGCACGTCCAGGTCCCAGTACTCCACCACCTTCCGGTAGTAGGCCAGCGCCTCACGGCGTGTGGGCTTGGGCTCGGGGATGGTGAAGGGGACCCCTCCCACCTCCAGCATGGCGGCGGTGGAGAAGAAGGTCATGTAGTAGGGGTACTCGATGAGGGAGTTGGTGATGCAGCCCCGGTCGAAGAGGACGCACGACACCTCCTCCGCCGCAGCCGCCGCACCCACCGCGATCCCGCACGGACCCGCCCCGATGACGATGAGTTCGAATCGCGTCGACATGCCGCCTGACTACCCCCGGTGAGGATGGGGTTCCCGTGGCCGGGAGACCATGTTGGGGTGTCTTGCGCCTCCGGGCGAGGGGTGTCAACCTCCTGATCCCATGACCGACGCCGCCGTATCCGAGGCCCGGCGGGCCCTGAACCGACTGCGCCGCGCCGCCGAGAAGGCCCAGCGGGAGCTGGCGTCGCTCTCCGGCGCGCTCCGTCACGCCGAGGGCTCCGACTTCCCCGCAGACGCCTACGCTGAGGTGGAACGTGCGTTGGGCGCAGTGGTGGAGTTCAGCGACGAGGAGGCGCGCCGGCTTCAGGAAAAGGTGCTCCACGCCGGGGGGCTGGAGCCTGGCCGGGTGCGGAGGTCCGGCGGATGAGGTGCCCGGTGGGCGAGCCACACTCCCCCGGGGAGGGATCCGGGCGGTGAAGCGGCGGCGGTTCGTGCGGGTGGCCGGACTGGGCGGTGCCGCGTCGCTCATGGCCCCGAGCCTCCTGGTGGGGCGGGAGCGCGCGGACCTGGTCCTGCGGGGAGCGGTGGTCTTCGACGGCACCGGCGCGCCGGGGCGGGAGGTGGACGTGGCGGCCTCGGGCGACCGGATCACCGCCGTGGGTCACGGGCTGCCGGCAGGCGCCGAGGAGCTGGATCTCCGCGGACTGGCGCTGGCGCCGGGCTTCATCGACATCCATTCCCACGCCGATCTCTCGCTCCTGGTGAACCCCAACGCCGAGAGCCGTATCCGTCAGGGCGTCACCACGGAGGTGGTGGGTCAGGACGGCGGATCGGTGGGACCGTGGTCCGACGCGCATTTCGAAGCCACCCGCGACCGCTACCGCAGCCGGTACGGCGTGGAGATCGACTTCCGCGACCCCGCCGGCTTCCTTCACCGGATGGACCGGGAGCGGGTGGCGGTGAACGTGGCCACCATGGTGGGGAACGGCGCGCTGCGGGCGTACGTGGTGGGTCACGAAGACCGGCCCGCCACGCCGGGGGAGCTGGAGCGGATGCGCGCCGTGCTGGCGGAGCAGATTCGCGGGGGGTGCGTGGGTCTCTCGTCGGGGCTGGAGTACGCCCCCAGCGGCTTCGCCGACGCGCGGGAGCTCGTGGCCCTGGCGGAGGTGCTGCAGGGCACGGGGCTCCCCTACGCCACGCACATGCGCAATGAGGACGACGCCCTCCTGGGCGCCATCGAAGAGGCGATCCACGTGGCGAAGCTGGCCGGCGTCCCGCTCCAGATCTCCCACCTGAAGGCCCAGGGCGCGCGCAACTACTGGAAGGCGGCGGCGGCGCTGGACCTCATGGGGCGCGCCCGGGCAGAGGGGGTCGACGTGCACTTCGACCGTTACCCCTACACCGCATATGCCACCGGCCTCGCCAATCTCTTCCCCGCTTCGGCGCGGGCCGGAGGGAGCGAAGCCTTTCTGAGGAGGTTCCGCGACCCCGACACCGCGGCGGCGCTCGAGCGCCACGCGCGCGAGAAGGTTGCGCTCCTGGGCGACTGGGACGCGGTGCAGATCTCCAGCACCAACGAGGCCACCGCCTGGGCGCGCGGCCGCAGGCTGGGGGAGCTGGCGCGGGAGCGGGGGCAGGATCCGTACGCGCTGGCGGTGGAGCTCCTGGTGGCCAACGGAGGGAGCGTGGGGATGATCGGCCACGGGATGAGCGAGGCGAACACCGAGCGGGTCCTGGCCCATCCTCTGGCCATGGCCTGCTCCGACGGCGGCGCCTACGCGCCCTATGGGCCGCTCTCCGCCGGCTCTCCGCATCCCCGGGGTTACGGCACCTTCCCGCGCCTGCTGGGCCGGTACGTGCGGCAACGCCGGGCCCTCACGCTGGAGGCGGCTGTCCACAAGATCACACAGATGCCTGCGCGCAAGCTGCGACTTCCGGGAAGGGGGGTCATCGAGGTGGGAGCCTACGCTGATCTGGTGGCCTTCGATCCCGAGACGGTCATCGACCGCGCCACCTTCGAGAACCCCCACCAGTACCCGGAAGGGATCGAGGTGGTGGTGGTGAACGGTGTGGTGACCATCCGCGACGGGGAACACACCGGGAGGAGGGCAGGCCGCGCCATACGCGGCGCGGCAGCGGGCTGAAATGAAGTCCTTCTTCGACTTCTCGGAGCGTTTCGGCGCCCGACCGGGCGGCTACCGCGACCTCATGAGCCGCCAGATCCACCACGTGATGCTGGTGTCGTCGCTCTACGAGTCATTCATCGTGGCAGAGGACGGGCACCTCCACGAGAAGGTACTGGGCAAGTGGGTGGAGGCGTCGTCGCGGGAGCCGCCGGCGCTCACGCGTGTCTCCTCGGGTCGGGAAGCGCTGAAGGTTCTCGAGTCGGGTCAACGGCCGGTGGACCTCATCGTGGCCAGCCCCGACGTGGGCGACATGGACGCCCAGCAGCTCGCCGGAGCGGTGCGTGAGGCGGGTCAGGACATCCCGGTGGTGGTGCTGGCCTACGACCGGGAGGACCTGCGACGCTTCGACGAGCGCTACCCGGACCCCACCGTCTTCGGGCGGTTCCTCTACCAGGGCGACGCCGGGATCCTCCTGGCCATCGTGCAGCTGGTGGAGGACCGGCTCAATGTGGACCGCGACACCCGCCTGGGCGTGCCGGTCTTCCTGGTGGTGGAGGACAACGTCCGCTTCTACTCGGCCTTCCTGCCCCTCATCTACCGGGAGCTCCGCCACCTCTCGGAGTCGGTGCAGCTGGAGGCGGGCAACCGGGTGCAGCAGATCATGCGCGCCCGTGCCCGGCCGAAGGTGCTCCTGGCCACCACCTATGAGGAGGCCTGGGAGCTCTTCGTGAAGTACCGGAAATCGGTGATGGCGGTCTTCTCCGATATGCGTTTTCCGAAGAACGGCGTGCCCAGCCCCACCGCGGGTCAGGAGCTGGTGGAGGCCATCCGCGAGCTGGAGCCCGAAGTGCCCATCGCGCTGCAGTCCTCCCACTCCGGCAACGCCGACATCGCGAAGAAGCTGGGTGTGGGGTTCCTCCTGAAGGGCTCGCCGGACTTTCTGAGCCAGGTGCGGGCCTACCTGAGTTCGCACCTCTTCTTCGGGCCCTTCATCTTCCGCGACACGGGGGGTTGCGAGATCGGTCGAGCCGACGACCTGAAGTCCCTCGTGGAGAACCTGAAGACGGTGCCCGAGGAGAGCGTGGCCTTCCACGCCCGGCGCCACGACTTCTCCCGGTGGCTGAAGGTACGCGGCGAGTTCGGGTTGGCGTCCAAGCTGCGGCCCAGGCTGGTGGAGGACTATGAATCGGTGGAGGCGCTCCGGCAGAGCCTGGTGGACGACATCGACCGCTACCGCCGCGAGCGCAACCGCGGCTCCGTGGTGCCCTTCCGTCCGGAGC
>WGEM01000522.1 GCA_015492755.1 Gemmatimonadota bacterium
GAGCAACGGCCTCTTCCGCTTCCAGCACGGCACCCTCTACCCCATCCTCCACCGGCTGGAGGGCGCCGGGCTCATTCGCGGTTCCTGGGACCGCTCCGGCGGACGGCGGCGCAAGGTCTACGCGCTGACGGCGGCCGGAGCGCGCCATCTCAGCGGTGAGACGGACCGGGTGCACGAGGTGATGCGGTCGCTGCTGGGGCTGCTGCGGGGCCCGGAGGAGGCCCCGGCATGAGCGCCGCGCCCCTCTCCGCAGGCGGGGGAGATCTCCGCCGCGTCGCCGAACGGTTGGGCGTGCCGCTCCCCCGCCGCGTACGCATCCTTCGTGAGCTGGCGGCCGACCTGGACGCGTTGACGGCGCGCTTCCAGGCTGAAGGCTGTGAGCCGGGCGAAGCGCGGCGGCGGGCCGCCGAACTGGTCCTTCCCGGCGAGGCGAGCCTCGCCGCGCTGAACCGGGTCCACGAGCCGCGCTACCGCAGGTTGACGCGGCGCGTCCCACCCGATCGTCTGAGGCTGGTGGAGCGGAGTGCGCTGGCCCTGGCCACCCTGGGCGTGGTGGTGGCCGGCTGGACGGCCCTGGCGGGGACCGATCTGCTGGCGCACCCCTCGCCGTTCCTCCTCCCGGTGGCCGGCGTGGGGCTGGCGGCCCTGGCCGCCGTGCTTGCCAAGGCCTTCGACGTCTGGATCCGGCAGGATCACGCGGCTCCCCGGAGGGGGCTGACCGGCGTGCTCGTGCTTTCCGTGGCTCCCGTACCGCTGGCGTTCCTCGGCCTGGCGGTTGACATCCTGCTGATGGCCGCCGCCCTGGAGGCCGACCCGTCCCGCACCGCGGAGCTCACGCTGCGCTGGCTGCAGGCGGACTCAGTCCTGCTGGCGGTGGGCCTGCTCCTCACCCTCACAGGGTGCCTGGGGTGGTTCGTCGTCAGCCGCTGGGCGTTCTACGTCGAGGGCCAGGTCCGCGAGGTCCTGCGCTCCGCACAACCCGACCCCACAAGGAGGTCCTGATGTCGATGTTCTGGGAATCGATGGGATTCATGCGCTGGCCGCTGGCCTTCTCTCTCCTGGCGGTGGCGCTGCTCGCGTTCTACTCCGCCGGCCGGCTGTTCGGACGGAGCGCCCGCGCGGACCTGCGCACGAAGGTCTTCGTGGACGCGATCCTCTTCTGGGGTGGCTTCGCCGTGGTCTCCGGGGTGCTCGGCACGGTCATCGGCATCGTCATCGCGGCGCAGGCCATCGAGGCGGCGGGCGCCGTCAGCACCACGCTGGTGTGGGGCGGCATCAAGGTGGCGCTCCTCACCTCTCTCTTCGGGCTGCTGGTGCTGTTCCTGGCTTCGATGCTCTGGTTCCTTCTGCAGCTCCGCTGGCGGCTGCTGGAGGCTCGGGAGGCGCCGGCCGTGTAGGGGCTCCGGCGCTCCGCCACCCTCGGTGCGGAGGGAGCTCCCGCCACGGTATGCTACAGCGACGCCCGGAACCTCCGCGCCGCGCCCCACGCGCCCCACACCGCCATCACGAGAAGGATCAGGAACTGGCGCCACAGGTCGGTGAACCCCGCGCCCTTGAGGAAGATGGCGCGCACCACCTCCAGGAAGTGACGGAGCGGATTCAGCAGGGTGAGCCCCTGGAAGAACGGGGGCATGGTGTCGATGGGATAGAGGAAGCCGGCGAGGATGATGGCGGGCAGGAGGAAGAGGAACATCGACAGGAAGGCTTCCTGCTGCGTGGCGCTTATGGTGCTGATGAGGAGGCCGAAGGAGAGCCCCGCCAGGATGAAGAGCGCCGCCGACAGGAGGAGGGCGGGGATGGAGCCGCGCAGGGGCACGTCGAACCAGAGGAGGGCGACGGCGGTCACCAGCCCCATCTGCACCATGGCGATTCCGGCCACCGGAAGCGTCTTGCCCAGCATGAGCTCGCCCGGGGTGAGGGGCGAGACCAGGAGCTGCTCCAGGGTGCCCACCTCCCGCTCCCGCACCACCGCCATGGCGGTGAGGAGCAGGCACATGAGGAGGACGATGACCCCGATGACCGCCGGCACGTTGTACACGCTGCTCTCCAGCCCCGGGTTGAACCAGGCGCGGGTCCGCAGCTCGACGGAGGCGGGGACCGCTGTGCCCGACCGGGTCATGAGGCGGGCGCCGTAGTCCTGTACGATGCGGGCGGCGTATCCCTGAGCCACGGTGGCGGTGTTGGAGTTGGTTCCGTCGGCAAGGAGCTGAACCCGGGCGGTGCGGCCGGCCTTCACGTCCCTCCCGAAGCCCGGCGGGATCTCCAGCGCCACCTTCACTCGGCCGTGATC
>WGEM01000523.1 GCA_015492755.1 Gemmatimonadota bacterium
CACCAGAGGGAGGCCGCGCTCTCCGGGTCCGAACCAGACCGTGGCGCCGTCCGCCAGGTCCACCGCGTTGATGAGGAGGGGAATCTCCAGAGCCTCCCAGCCGTCGGCGGGGAGGAGCTCCGCGAAGAACTCCCGGAGCGTGTCGCCCCGGAAGACGCTGAGCTGCTTGATGCCGTTGATCCAGGCCGCGCGCCGGTTGAAGCGCACGATGTCCGTGCGCTTCAGCGCCAGCGCCCGCTGGCGCATGTCCTCCCACCCCATCCCGCCGGAGGCCAGCGCGCCGATGAGAGCGCCGATGCTGGTGCCGACGATCCCCGCGGGGCGCACGCCCGCCTCCGTCAGCGCCCGCCAGGCGCCGATGTGGGCCAGGCCCTTCATGCCGCCCCCGCCCAGGACCAACCAGAACTGCCGATCACGAATCATGGCGCACACGTAAAGGAGCCGGGGCCGTTGGCACAAGCCCGTCCCGCCGCGACCTTTCCGCTGTGCCGGCCCGCCTTGACCGGGCGTCCGACGCCCTCTACGTTTGGCTGAAACAAAGAATCATTCTTGATAAGCGGAACCGGAACGGTTCCGCTTCCATTGTCTCCGGAAGGTTCGATGAGCGACGCTCCCATCCTGAAGATCGAAGGCCTCGAGGCCCGCGTGGCGGAGGAGGATCTGGACATCCTCCGCGGCGTGAACCTGGACATCGGCAAGGGCGAGATCCATGCCATCATGGGCCCCAACGGCTCGGGCAAGAGCACGCTGGCGAAGGTGCTGGCGGGCCATCCCGGCTACGAAGTCACCAGCGGTTCGGTGACCTTCGAAGGCCAGGATCTCCTGGAGATGGAGGCCGACGAGCGCTCCCGGGCGGGGATCTTCCTGGCTTTCCAGTATCCGGTGGAGATCCCCGGCGTGTCCATCGCCAACTTCCTCCGCACCGCGGTGCAGGCGCACCTGCCGGAGGGCGAGGAGCTGGACATCTTCGAGTTCAGCGAGCAGCTCCAGGAGCGGATGGAGATGCTGGACATGGATCTCTCCTTCGCCGAGCGCCACGTGAACGACGGCTTCAGCGGCGGCGAGAAGAAGCGCAACGAGATCCTGCAGATGGCGATGCTGCGTCCGAAGCTGGCCATCATGGACGAGACCGACTCCGGGCTGGACATCGACGCGCTGAAGATCGTCGCCCACGGCGTGAACAGGCTCATGGAGGAGAACCCCGAGATGTCGGTCCTCCTCATCACCCACTACCAGCGGCTCCTCAACTACATCAAGCCCCACTTCGTGCACGTCATGATCGACGGACGCATCGTGCGCTCGGGCGGACCCGAGGTGGCGCTGGAGCTGGAGGCCGAGGGGTACAAGGACTGGAAGGAAAGCGATCCCGCGGCGGCCGGCGCCTGAGGCGACCAGGAGGTTAGCATGCCCCAGAACGAAACGATCCAGGCGCTGAAGCTCGACGAGTACAAGTACGACTTCGTCACGGAGGCGGAGCCGCTCTACCGCGCGCCCAAGGGTCTCTCCGAAGAGGTTGTCCGGCAGATCTCGGCCAACAAGGAGGAGCCCGAGTGGATGCTGGAGTTCCGCCTGAAGGCGCTGGAGATCTACCGGGCCAAGCCCATGCCCACCTGGGGCGGGGACCTGAGCGGCCTCGAGGCGGTGCTGGACGACATCTACTACTACGTCCGGCCCCAGGACCGCATGAAGCACTCGTGGGACGAGGTGCCCGACGAGATCAAGGAGACCTTCGAGAAGCTGGGCATCCCCGAGGCGGAGCGGAAGATCCTGGCCGGCGTGGGCGCGCAGTACGAGTCGGAGATGGTCTACCACTCACTCCGCGAGGAGTGGGAGAAGCAGGGCGTCATCTTCGACTCCATCGAGGACGGGCTGAAGAACCACCCCGAGCTCTTCCGGGAGTACTTCGCCACGGTGGTGCCGCCGCAGGACAACAAGTTCGCGGCGCTGAACTCGGCGGTGTGGTCGGGCGGCTCGTTCGTCTACATCCCGCCGGGGGTGAAGCTGGAGACGCCGCTGCAGGCGTACTTCCGGGTGAACCAGGAGCGGATGGGGCAGTTCGAGCGCACGCTCATCATCTGTGACGAGGGCGCGCAGGCCCACTACATCGAGGGCTGCACCGCGCCGGTCTACTCCACCGAGTCGTTCCACTCGGGGGTCATCGAGATCATCGTCAAGCCCAACGCCCGCTTCCGCTACACCACCATCCAGAACTGGTCCAACAACATGTACAACCTCGTGACCCAGCGGGCGCTGGTGCACGAGGGTGCGCACATGGAGTGGCTGGACGGGAACCTGGGCTCCAAGCTCACCATGAAGTACCCGTCCTGCTATCTGGTGGGCGAGGGCGCGCACGGAGAGATCCTCTCCATCGCCTACTCCGGCGACGGGCAGCACCAGGACACCGGTGGCAAGATCATCCACGCCGCGCCCTATACCACGTCGTCCATCGTCTCCAAGTCCATCTCCAAGGGGCACGGGCGCTCCACGTACCGCGGCCTCCTGAAGGTGCACAAGGGTGCCCATCACGCGCGCTCCAACGTGGAGTGCGACGCGCTCCTCATCGACGAGACCTCGCGCACCGACACCTACCCCTACATCGAGATCGACGAGAACGACGCCAGCGTGGGGCACGAGGCCTCGGTCTCCAAGGTGGGCGAGGAGCAGCTCTTCTACCTCACCAGCCGGGGGATCCCGGAGGACGAGGCCATGGCGATGATCGTGCGCGGCTTCATCGAGCCCATCGCCAAGGAGCTGCCGCTGGAGTACGCGGTGGAGCTCAACCGACTCATCGAACTGGAGATGGAGGGCTCGGTGGGCTGAGCCCGCCACCCCCCGTCCAACCGAAACGCCGAGAATTCTCTTTGCATATGCCAAGCGCCGTACAGATCGAAGGCGTCACGGACGCGCTGAACCGCCAGGCGGTGGAGCGCCTCGCGGAGGGTGAGCCCGACTGGCTCCGCGAGCGCCGCCTTCACGCCTGGGAGGTCTACGAGGCCACCCCCATGCCCACCACGAAGCTGGAGGAGTGGCGCTACACGGATCTCAGCAAGAAGCTGGAGCTGGACGCGCTGGCGCTGAGCTCCGCTCCCGGCGCCCCCGACCACCCCGACGCCTGGCCCGAGGGGCTCCGCCGCGCCATGGCGGAGGACCGCGCCGCGTCGGGCCACCTGGTGGTCATCGACGGGCATGTGGTGCACACCGACCTGGACGCGGAGCTGGCAGCGAAGGGCGTGGTGCTGGAGTCGCTGCACGACGCGGTGGTGAACCACCCCGAGCTGGTGCGCGACGTCCTGGCCACCGCCGCCGTCCCGCCGGAGGAGGGGAAGTTCCCCGCGCTGAACGCAGCGCTCTGGAACGACGGTGTCTTCCTCTACGTACCGCGCGGCGTGCGCCTGGAGCTGCCGGTGCGGGTGACGCGCTGGCTCAGCGAAGAGGGCACCGCCACCTTCAGCCGGGTCCTCATGGTGGCGGAGGCCGCCAGCCAGGTCTCATACGTGGACGAGGTCCTCTCCGACGACTTCCAGCGCCAGAGCTTCACCTCCACCGCGGTGGAGGTCATCGCCCGCGACGGCGCACAGGTGCAGTACGTGGCGGTGCAGCGCCTGGGCCGCGGCGCCTTCTACCAGTCGGTACAGCGCACGCTGGCCTACCGTGACGCCACGCTGGACACGCTGAACGTGGCGCTGGGCGCCTCCACCACCCGCGTGGACCTCAACGCCCGACTCCTGGGCGAGGGCGCCAACTCCGACATGCTGGGTCTGTACTTCGGCGACGGCGAGCAGCACTTCGACTTCAACACGAGTCAGGATCACGAGGTCCCCAACACCGCCAGCGACCTCCTCTACAAGGGCGCGCTGGACGGGACCAGTGTGGGCGTCTTCCGCGGCATCATCCGGGTGCACCCCGGCGCGCAGCGCACCGACGCCTACCAGACGAACCGGAACCTCCTCCTCTCGGAGGACGCGCGCGCGGTGTCGCTCCCGAACCTGGAGATCGAAGCCGACGACGTGAAGTGCTCCCACGGCGCCACCGTGGGCCAGCTCGATCCCGAGGCGAAGTTCTATCTCATGAGCCGGGGACTCACCCGCACGCAGGCGGAGCGCCTGGTGGTGCTGGGCTTCCTGGGCGAGGTCCTCTCGCGCCTGCCGCTGGGCGGCGTGGTGGAGAAGGTGACGCGGGTCATCGAGGAGAAGCTGGCGCAGCACGGCTGAGGCGGCGGTCACCGGCCGCCGGGCCGCGGGGCGCGCTGCCTTCCGGTACGCGGACGTGACGAAAGGAGCCCGAGGGATGGCTGACTGGGTGAAGGTGGCGACGGTGGAGGACGTGCCGCCGGGCACGCTCAAGGGCGTCATGGCCAACGGCACGCCGGTGGTGCTGGCCAATGTGGACGGCGACGTCTACGCGCTCCACGACGAGTGCTCCCACGAGGCCTACCCCCTCTCCGACGGGGAACTGGACGGACGCGACGTGGTGTGTATCTATCACGGGGCGCGCTTCGACTGCGCCACGGGAAGGAACAAGGCGCTGCCGGCGGTGCGCCCGGTGAAGGCCTACCCGGTGGAGATCCGGGACGGCGAGATCTACGTCGACGTGGGAGCGTAAGGGCCGCCCATGGCCACGGCACCGCAGACCGCACTGGACCCGACGCGCGTGCGCCGGGACTTCCCGACGTTGAACCAGGAGGTCAACGGCAAGCCGTTGGTCTATCTGGACAGCGCCGCCACCTCGCAGAAGCCCCGCGCGGTGCTGGACGCGCTGCAGTCGTACTACCTGCGCGACAACGCCAACGTGCACCGCGGCATCCACGAGCTCTCGCGGCGCGCCACAGTGGCCTACGAGGACGCCCGCGCCAAGGTGGCGGACTGGATCGGCGCCGCGGAGCCGGCGGAGGTGGTGTGGACGCGCGGAACCACCGAGTCCATCAACCTGGTGGCGTCGGCGTGGGGACTGGACCACGTGCGGGAGGGCGACGAGATCCTCCTCACCGTCATGGAGCACCACTCCAACATCGTGCCGTGGCAGCTCCTGGCGCAGCGCACCGGCGCCCGGCTCCGCTACATCGAGCTGGACGAGGAGGGCCGGCTGGTGCTGGAGGGGCCCGGCGGCCTGGACGACCTCCTCACCGACCGGACGCGGGTGGTGGCGTTCTCGCACGTCTCCAACGCGCTGGGCACCGTGAACCCGGTGCGGGAGCTGGCGGCGGCCGCCCACGAGGTGGGGGCGCTGGTGGTGGTGGACGGCGCGCAGGGTGCGGTGCACACCCGCGTGGACGTGCAGGCGCTGGGCGCCGACTTCTACGCCTTCAGCGGCCACAAGATGTGCGGGCCCACCGGCATCGGCTGCCTCTGGGGGCGGAAGGAGCTCCTGGAGGAGATGTCGCCGTATCAGGGCGGCGGCGAGATGATCCACATCGTGGAGCGGGACCACAGCTCCTGGGCGGCGGTGCCCCACAAGTTCGAGGCGGGCACGCCCAACATCGCCGGCGCGGTGGGGATGGGCGCGGCGGTGGACTACCTGGCGGGGATCGGGATGGAGGCCATCGAGGCCCACGAGCGCGAGCTCATGTCCTACGCCATGGAGCGGGTGGGCGCGGTGCCCGGCATCCGCATCTACGGCCCGTCGTCGCTGGAGGAGCGCTCGGCGGTCCTCTCCTTCACGCTGGGCGATGCGCACCCCCACGACATCAGCACCATCCTGGACGCGGAGGGCATCGCGGTGCGCGCGGGACACCACTGCGCGCAGCTGGTCATGCGCCACTTCGGGGTCTCCGCCACCGCCCGGGCGTCGCTCTACCTCTACAACACCCGCGAGGACATCGACCGCCTGGCGGAGGGGCTGGAGAAGGTCCGGGCCATCTTCGGATAGCGGGGCGGTCGGCGGCTGGCACGTCGTGGCACCGCCCGGAGGCCCGCCCGGAGGCCCGCCCGGAGGCCGGGCGCCGCTACATGATGGGCGCCAGCTCCGTCTCGGTGAGGTGGCGCCGGCGGGGCACGAACCACGCGAGGCTCGCCGCGCACGCCACCAGCGCCGCCAGACCCGGTGCCGCGGCCAGCCGGCCCTGCGCCATCAGCACCGCCACCGCGCCCGCCAGCACCACCAGGCGCGCCGTCTCGATGGGTCCCGCCCAGCGCGCCAGCTCGAAGATGCCCCCCACCGCCGCCAGCGTCACAGTGACGTAGAAGGCGCCCGCCCAGAGGTAGGGCGCCGGCATCTCAGCCGCCTGGAAGAGGAGCGCCACCGCCGCCGCCAGCGCCACCAGGAAGTGCGCCACCCCGTACCAGGCCAGCCCCGGCGGCACCTGGGGGTCGAAGGGCTCGAAGGTGCCGCGCGTCACCTCCGGCGGCCGGACGCGCCCGCCCTCCTCTTCGGGGCGCCACCCCGGCGGGCCGAAGACGTACATCCAGCGCTCCCTCCAGCTCCGGGCCCGCGCCACCTTCCGGGCGATGTCCCAGAAGACGTGGACGTTGGCCCAGAGCGGGTTCCAGGAGCGCAGCGGCATGGTGATGCCGTAGACGGGCTCCTCCTCCTCCGGCTGGAAGGTGCCGAAGAGGCGATCCCAGATGATGAAGACGCCGGCGTAGTTGCGGTCCTGATACTTCGGGTTCACGCCGTGGTGCACCCGGTGGTGCGAGGGCGTGTTCATGATCCACTCCGTCCAGCGGCCCAGCGAGCCCACCGCCCGCGTGTGGATCCAGAACTGATAGACCAGGTTCACCGAGTAGCAGGTGACGAACATCTCCCACGGCACGCCCAGGAAGGCCAGCGGCGTGTAGAAGATCCAGGTGAAGAGGCCGTGCAGCGAGCTCTGCCGGAGCGCCACCGCCAGGTTGTACTCCTCGCTGGAGTGGTGCACCACGTGTCCCGCCCAGAGGACGTTGATCTCGTGGCTCAGGCGGTGGGACCAGTAGTAGGCCAGGTCCACCAGGAGGAAGACCGCCGCCCACGAGAGCAACTGGGGCACCTGCACCGCGAAGCCCGGAGGGGCGTCGGCGGCCACCAGGGGGCTCCCCTGGGGCCACGCCGGCGCGCCCGCCCACGCCTGCACCGGCCAGCGCTGCGAGACCCACACGAAGATCCCCACCGTGAGGAACTTCGTGGCCAGCCCCGAGAGCTGGCTGAGGATGCCGCAGCTCAGATCGGCGATGGAGTCGTTGAGGCGGTGCAGACGCCGGCCCGTGGCGGCCTGCACCGCCAGTTCGGCGCCCATGAAGAGGAAGAAGAAGGGGATGGAGTAGAGGATGACGGACATGGCACATCCATAGTACCATCTTCTGCGGCACGGTAGACCCCGATCCCGACCTTCATTCTGCCCACACCTCCATGCCCACATTCACCGACATCCAGGCCGCGGCGGAGCGCATCCGGGGCGGCGTCGTGGAGACGCCCTGCACCGAGGCGCGCATCGATCAGGACTTCACCGGCGCGCGGCTGCACCTGAAGCTGGAGAACCTGCAGCGCACCGGATCGTTCAAGGACCGGGGCGCGCTGAACCGGCTCCTGACGCTGAGCGAGGAGGAGCGCACCCGCGGCGTGGTCACCGCCAGCGCCGGCAACCACGCCCAGGCGCTGGCCTACCACGGCGGGAGGCTGGGGATTCCCGTGACGGTGGTGATGCCCCAGGGGGCACCGCTCACCAAAGTGACCAACACGCGGCGCTACGGGGCGCGTGTCATCCAGACCGGCACCATCCTGGACGAGGCGGCGGTGGAGGCGCGGCGCCTGGAGCGGGAGGAGGGCCTCGTCTTCGTCTCCGCCTTCGACGATGAGGCCGTCATCGCCGGCCAGGGCACCATCGGGCTGGAGATCGGCCGTCAGGTGCCCGACGTACGCACCGTCCTGGTGCCCGTGGGGGGAGGGGGGATGATCGCCGGAATCGCGCTGGCGCTCAAAGAGGAGCGGCCCGAGGTGCGCATCATCGGCGTGGAGGCGGAGGCCGCCGCGTCGGCGAAGGCCTCGCTGAAGGCGGGCCGGCCCGTGCAGATCCGGCACAGCCACACGCTGGCCGACGGGATCGCGGTGAAGCGGGTGGGCGACCTCACCTTCCCCATCATCCAGCGGCTCGTGGACGACATCGTCACCGTGGGGGAGGAGGAGATCGCCGCTGCCATCCTGCTCCTGCTGGAGCGCAGGAAGACCGTGGTGGAGGGCGCCGGCGCGGTGGGGATGGCGGCGCTCATGACCGGCCGCGTCCGGCTGGCGGACGACGAGCCCGCCGTGGTGGTGCTCTCCGGCGGCAACATCGACATCACCATGATCTCGCGCATCATCGACCGGGGGCTCGTCTTCGACGGCCGCGCCGCCCGGCTCCGGGTGCGCGTGCCCGACCGCCCCGGCTCGCTGGCGGAGCTCACGCGGATCGTGGCGGAGATGGGCGCCAACGTCCTGGAGGTGGTGCACCGCCGGGCCTTCGCCGACATCCGCGTGGGCGACGTGGAGATCGTGATCCACATGGAGACGCGGGGCCGCGACCACGTGGAGGAGATCATCCGCAGGCTCGAGGAGCTAGGCCACGAGGTGCGGGAGGAGGGGTGAGGGGGCGGGCGACCGGACGGACGTCCGGGCCCGACTCAGTCCCGGAC
>WGEM01000524.1 GCA_015492755.1 Gemmatimonadota bacterium
CGCCACGCCGCCGAGACGCGCCCGGCATCGGACGGCGGCGGGGGCCTCAGACGCGACCACGTCCGGGCCGCCGTCGCTTATCCTCTCCGGCGGCTGCTCCGCCGCCGTGCACGCACCCAGAAGGGCAAGCGCCGTCAGGTGCGCCATGAAACGAACATGCATGCTCACGATCTCCTCACAGAGGCCGGGGGGCCAAGCGTCTCCTCATTGTAATGCGACGGTCCACGTCCGCCCATACGTGGATGGGTCTTCACCGGTCCGCCACGCGCCCTTCGGCGACGGTGCGAAGGATCTCCCGCAGCGCCGCACGGTCGTACCATCGCCCCCTCACCATGACACCGGCGGGACGGCGGAGTTGCGTGATGTCGTCCAGGGGATTGCCGTCCAGGAGGACGAGGTCCGCGCGGGCACCCACCGTCACGGTGCCGAAGGACGCCGCCGGATCGCGGAAGGTGCGAATGAAGCGTCCCGGGTTCCGGGTGGCGGCCTCCAGCGCCTCGTACGCGCTGAAGCCAACGTCGTGCAGGGCTTCGATCTCGTCCAGGAGGGAGGTGCCGGGCGCCAGCAGCGGGAGTCCGGCGTCGGTTCCCGTCATCATGGGCACGCCCGTCCGCTGGAGTGCGCGCACCAGCGTCTTCTGGAAGGCCAGCATTTCGCGCATCCGTGCCCGCCCCGCCGGGTCACGCCGCACATAGGGGTTGTCCCGGCGCCAGGCGTCGGCCAGCACGGCGGGAACCCACCGCAGTTCCGGACGGGTCTCGAGTTCCTCCTCCAGCACCTGCGGTGCGCCCCACTGCCGCGTGATGGCGGAGAAGGTGGTGAGGGTGGGGATCAGCCACGTGCCTGCGGCAGCCATCCCCGAGGCCACCGCGTCGATGCCGGCGGCGTCCAGGTCGGGGAAGCCCGTATAGATGAGCTCCTCGGCGTGCGCCAGCGCCGCCATCCCGTCACGGAGCGTCTCAGCCAGGGGCAGGTTCCGGGGCGCGTGACCCACCACCGGCAGGTGGCGGGTGCGGCCCGCCTCCACTAGCGCCCGGAGCGTCTCCGACGGGAGGTCGCCTCGCACCTTGATGAAGTCATAGCCCCGGCGGGCGTGCTCTTCCGCAGCGGCGGCGGCGTCTTCCGGGGTCCGCACCCGGGGCCGGTGGACCGGCGGTCCGGAGGTATAGATCGTGGGCCCCAGGAGCGTTCCCGCCAGCACCCGGTCGCGCATCCGCAGGTGGCGGCGCTCCCCGGCGAGATTGAAGACCGTGGTGACCCCCGAAGCCAGAAAGGCCGGGAGCCACCGTTCCGCGCCGGCGGTGAGGTGCACATGCGCGTCGGTGAGCCCGGGAATGAGGACCATGGTCCCGCCGCCATCGACACGGCGGGCACCTTCGGGCGGTCGCACGACGCCCACGGGCCCCACGTCCCGGATCACGCCCCCCTCCACCACCACCACCTGCCTGGGGAGTACGGCCCGCCCGTCCATGGGCACCACGTTCACGTCCATGAAGGCGAAGGTGGGCCCCTCCGTGGCGGACGCCGCCGATCCACCCCGGCCACCGGCGACCGCCGCGTGCCGGGCGGCGTGGTCCCCAGGCGCGACGTGCACCGCCAGCACCAACGATGTCGCCGCCACGAGCCCGAGCCCGACGGCGTCTTTGCGCGAGAGCTTCATGCATCCAAAGTTGAGCAGGGAGCGCACCAAGATAGTGAAACGGCGGAAGCTCGCGTAGCCGGGCCATACCGGCCCGTGAACGGTGGCGGCGGATTCATCGGGAAAGGAGCACCATGGCGGACGTCATCGACTATCAGATCCACGGCGACGACATGCAGCTCGTGGAGATCGGTCTCGATCCCGGGGAGGGCGTGCGGGCCGAAGCGGGCGCCATGATGTACATGGAGCCCGGCATCCGGATGCAGACCAGCACCGGGGGCGGACTCTTCCAGGGCTTCAAACGGATGATCACGGGAGAGTCCTTCTTCATCACCAACTTCACCTACGAGGGCACCGGGAAGGGGCACGTGGCGTTCGGTGCGCCCTATCCGGGCAAGATCCTCCCGGTGGATCTGCGCTCCTTCGACGGGGAGTTCATCTGCCAGAAGGATTCGTTCCTCTGCGCGGCGCAGGGGGTGGAGATCGAGGTGGCGTTCACGAAACGCCTCGGCGCGGGCCTCTTCGGGGGCGAGGGCTTCATCCTCCAGCGTCTCGAGGGGTTGGGGATGGCCTTCGTGCACGCCGGCGGCACGCTCATCGAGAAGCGCCTCATGGCCGGTCAGACGCTGCGCGTCGATACCGGCTGCATCGTGGGCTTCAGCTCCGGGGTGAGCTACGACATCCAGTTCATCGGCGGGTTCAAGAACGCCCTCTTCGGCGGCGAGGGGATCTTCGTGGCCACGGTGACGGGCCCGGGCACCGTCTACCTGCAGAGCCTGCCCTTCTCGCGACTGGCCGACCGCATCATCCAGGCTTCGCGCGTGGGTCTGCAGCATCCGAAAGGCGAGCGCCGTGGCGTGGCGGGCCTGGGGGCGGGTCTGCTGGGGGACATCATCAGCGGGGACCGCTGAGGCTCAGCGACAGCCGTGCGCCGTCCGCTCGTGGGAGGCGGCGGTGGGGTGCCCCGGCCCCGCCTCAGCGGATGGTGTCGTGCTGCCGCACCCGGGCGTTGGCGCGGTCGGTGGCGCGCTGCGCGTCACCGATGCGCCCCGCGCCGGGGACCGGGAGGGTGGAGAGGAGGCTGTCCTTCTGGCGGCGCGTGAGCGTGTCGGTGTCGGCGGCCGCGTCGCCGGCGGCCTTGGAGTCGCCGCTTCCGCAGGCGAGGGGCGCCATCACGAGAAGGACTGCAACGACGCTGAACGAGAGGATCCGGCGCATACGACACCATCCTGAACAGGGGGGGCGGGCGGCCCGGCCGGGGGATGGCCACAGAATCGTGCGCGGCGCTCTGCGGCGCAACCGGATGCTTCGCATCGGGCACGCTCGGGACTCCCCCTCCGTCGCGTCGACGCGGTAGTTTTTTCCGTTCTGCGGGGAGGCTCGCCCGCGAGGTACACGGCATCGAGAGGAGGTGACGACGTGTCGAGGATCCTGCGAGCGAAGGTGCTGGGGAGGCGCGCCGCGGCGTCGCCGGCGCGCGCCGTGTGGCTCACGGTCCTGGCGCTGGGTGCGGTGGCGTGCTCCCGGGGGGACGACGCGGCGGTTGAAGACGCACCCGCCGCGGGCGACGAGCCCGAGATCAACACCATCGTGGACGCCGAGTGGTCGCCCCGGAGCGACCGGCTCATCGTCACCTGGAACCGCGGGGGGCGCGTCCGGCTCTTCGGCGTGCTTGGCCCCGACACCACCGGCGCGGCGCTGGAGCCCAGCGAGGGGCTTCGCATCTCCGACGGTCCCGACATGCACGCCTCGTGGTCGCCCGACGGTCTCTGGGTGGCGTTCGCGTCCACGCGCGACGGGCAGGCGGAGATCTACCGGATGCGTCCCGACGGGATGCAGGTGGAGCGCCTCACCGACGACCCCGCGGAGGACACCGACCCCGACTACAGCCCCGACGGCGCATGGATCGCGTTCGTCTCCACGCGCACCGACGGAGCCCCACGGCTCCACATCATGCGTGCCGACGGAACGGAGGTGCGGATGGTGTCCAACCCGCCCGGCACCGCCCACGCCCAGCCGGACTGGTCGCCCGACGGGTCGCGGATCGCGCTCCAGGTGACCACCGATCAGGGCCAGGACGAGATCTGGGTGGCCACGCCGGAGGGAGGATGGGGGAGGGTCCGCCGGGGCGCGTCCCCGGCGTGGGCGCCCAACGCCGACGATATCTTCCTCAGCCGGGGTGATACCATCCTGGTGGCGCGGATGAGCAGCGGCTCACTCAGGATTGTCCACCAGGGCGGTGCGCATCCGCGTCCGTCCCCCGACGGGCGCTGGCTGGCCTTCGTGCGGGGCGCGCACCCCGTGTCGCGACTCTACGCGCTGGACCTCCGGTCGGGACGGGAGATCCAGCTCACGAGGTAGCGCCGTCGTCCTGGTCCGGGTGGCGCAGCGTCTCCGCGAGGTCGGCGGCCGCCGCCGCCAGCCACGTGGTGCCGCAGAGCGCCGCCGCGCCGGCGGACACCAGGAGCGGCACCATCACCGGTGCCACGAAAGCGTAGAAGCCGAAGGACGCCGTCCAGAACACGGTGGAGACGAGGGCAAAGGCGCGGAGCACGCGGGACGGCGCCGGCAGCCATGCCATCAGACCCGTCACCGCGGCGGCGAAGAGGAGGAGGAGACCGAGGCCTCCGGAGTACGCCGCCATGAGGCGCCACATGTCGGGCTGGAGGGGGGCGTCCGCGGAGACGGCCTGCTTCATGGCGCGCATGGCGAACTCGCGCTGTCCCAGGAGTCCCTGCTCCAGAACGAATGTGGAGACGTGGGCGTACACGTGTAGGGCGGCGCCCGCCGCCAGCCACCCCGCCGCCGCCCAGAGCCAGACCCGCGGGTTGCGCAGCATCACACGCCTCCTCCTCCGTCGGGAGACCAGTGGGCGAGGCGCCGCGCCAGGCGTGCCACGCTCAGCGGCGCCGAGCCCTCCGCCTTGTTGTTCACCACCACGAAGGCGTCCCGCTCCGCCAGCGCCGCGTCCAGCACCGCCCCGGCGATACGCTCCAGCGACTCGGGATCCTCATCCACCACCCGGTGGAAGGGTGCGTAGCGGTCCTTCGCCGCTTCGTAGCGAAGCCCGGCGTGGAGCATCCAGCGCACGACCAGCACC
>WGEM01000525.1 GCA_015492755.1 Gemmatimonadota bacterium
AATCTCCTCGGCGCGCACCTCGCGCCGCTCGAAGGTGAACACCCGCAACACGCGGGCGGTGGAGTAGAGCTGCTTCGCCACCGCCGGAAGATCCAGAAGCCCGGGCAGTCCTCCCGCGCCCATCCGCGCCACCCGGCCGGATCGGCGCTCCACCAGAACGTCGAGCTGGAACATCTCCGGCTTGGCGGGGAAGTCGATGACCACCTCTCCGGGCTGCAGACCCAGCTCCGCCGCAAGGTCGTCTTCCACGGCGCGCTTCCACGGCGAGTCGCCCACCGCCCAGTCCTCCACCTGCCTACCCTCCAGGTCCGCAGCGGTGAGCTCCAGCGCGCGCTTGGGGAGCCTGCGGTGGCGGAGCGCCGGCAGCCACCGCATGGCGATCCGCTCCGCCACCTCGCCGTCGTCCTCCAGCGCGCGCCGGCCGATCTCATGGAGGAGCTCCTCGTCGGTGGGGCCGATGAGCTCATCCGGATCCAGCAGGCCCGCACGGACGGACTCCTCCACGATGCGTTTGTACAGCGCGGTGGCCGCCCTCACCGCGTGGTGCCAGTACACGTTCCGGAACATCTGGTACTTGGCGAAGAGCAGGGACTCCAGCGCCGCCACCGCCTTCTCGTGCACGCCCACCTCGTACACCCCCGTATCGGGGTCCCGCACCAGCGTGAGCCCCTGGAGGAGGCGCGACACGTCCACCTCGCCATACGGCACGCCGCAGAAACGCGCGTCCCGACGGAGATACTCCATCTTGTCCAGGTCGAGGGAGCCGCTCACCAGGCCCCGCAGCGGCAGCTCACTCCGTCCGGAGATGAGTTCCTGGATCCGGTCCGCCGCGGTGAGCCCCAGCGGCGCCAGCGCGTCGCGCAGCGCGGGCGCGTCGAAGAACCGGCGGCTCACCTCCTCGTGATGCGCCGGGACGTGGTCCGCCTCCAGTTCCTCCAGCGCGTGCGAGAAGGCGTAGTGCCCGATGTCGTGGAGGAGCGCCGCGTACGGGATGAGTTCCTCACCCTCCCACGCGGCGGGGTCGGCCCCACCCCGCTCCCGGAGGTACCGCAGCGCCGTGGTGGTGAGATGGTAGACGCCCAGCGCGTGGTCGAAGCGTGTGTGCGTGGCGCCTGGATAGACGAGGTGCGCCAGGCCGAGCTGCCGGATGTAGCGAAGCCGCTGGAACTCCGCCGTGTCCACGATGCGCTGTGCCGTGGCGTCGAGACGGATGGTGTTCCAGAGCGGGTCGCGGATCGTCTTGCCGGATGCGTCGTGCGTCATGGTGGCAGTCTCGCGTGTAACGGGGCGCGCCGGAATGGACCGACGGGACGTGACCGTGGTTCGCGCGCCCCCTCCACTCTATTTTCCCGAAGAAAGTGCGAAAGCGCCACCCCTGTCCACGCCCGGCGCCCGACGAGAGGCCCCGCCTGAGAGGATCGTGAACCCCAACCCCTCCCTTCGAGCCCGCGTGCGCGCCGCCGCGGAGAACCGTCCCGGGGTCTACGCCATGTACGGGCCGGGCGACGAGCTGCTGTACGTGGGGAAGTCGGTGCGGGTGCGCACGCGGCTCCTCTCCTACTTCCGGGCGGAACGCGGCGAGAAGGCGTGGGAACTCATCCGTGAGACCTCCCGCATCGAGTGGAAATACGTTCCGAATGAGTTCGAGGCGCTCATCCGTGAGATGAAGCTCATCCAGAACCGGCAGCCGCGGTTCAACGTGCAGCACAAGCGCAAGCGGATCTACGCGTTCGTCAAGGTGACGCGCGAGCCCGCTCCACGGGTGCTCCCGGTGAGTCGGGTGGTCCCGGACGGCGCCACCTACTACGGGCCCTTCCCCCGGGTGCGCGCCCTGGCCCGCACCATCCGGGAGCTCGCCCAGGTGCTGGGGTTGAGGGACTGCCCCGCCTCCACGCCCGTCTTCTTCGCCGATCAGCTGGAGATCTTCCGCGGCGGCCGACCGCCGCGTTGCATCCGCGCGGACCTGGGCACCTGCCTGGCGCCGTGCTGCGGGAGGCCCAGCGTCGCCGAGTACGACGCCGTGGTGCGGCTGGCGACTCGCTTCCTCGAGGGGCGAGCCGAGGCGCCCCTCCGGGAACTGGAGGCGCGCATGCGGGAGGCGGCGCGCCGCATGGACTTCGAGTACGCCTCCGTGCTGCGCGACCGCCTGGAGCGCCTCCGGCGCTTCCGGGACGAGCTGGTGGCCTTCCGGGGCCGGGTGGAGAACCTGACCTTCCTGTACCGGGTGCCGGGCTTCAGGGGGGACGACCGTCTCTACGCCATCCGCCAGGGGCGCATCCGCGCGGCACTCCCGTATCCCAGGGGCGCGGCGGCCCGCCGGCGGGCGCGGGCGCGGGTAGCCGAGGTGTTCACCACCGGCGACCCGGGGCCCGAGGGTTTGCGTCCGGAGGAGGCAGCCGAGATTCTACTGGTTTCCCGCTGGTTCAGACTTCGCCCGCGAGAGCGCAAACGCACGGTGCCGCCGGAGCGGTGGCTCCAGGCGTAGCGCCGGGCGCACGCCCACGTTCACCGTCCGTCCGGAGCATGCCATGACGCGACGCCCGTCGATCAAGGTGTTCGACGAATGGCGCATCCGTCAGGCGGTGACCGACGCGCTGGCGCTCCACTGCGCCGAGCGGGCGTTCCGGGCGCTGGGCAAGGGGCTCGTCACCGTGCCGCCGCCGCTGGGATGGGAGTTCCCGCGTGTTCATGGCGAGGTGCATATCAAGGGCGCCTACGTGCACGGATCCCCCATGTTCACCCTCAAGATCGCCACGGGCTTCTACGGCAACGTCGAACTGGGCGTGCCCACCGGCTCCGGCTTCGTGATGATCTTCGACGCGGAGACCGGCTTTCCCCGGGGGATCCTGGCAGACAACGGCTACCTCACGGACCTGCGCACCGGGGCGGCAGGGGCGCTGGCGGCGGGAAGGCTCACACCCGCTCGCCCCCTCCGCGTCGCCATCCTGGGCGCCGGCGTGCAGGGTCAGATGCAGCTCCGGATGCTTCGCCAGGTCCGGGAGGTCGAGCACCTCCACCTCTGGTCCCGTACCCGCAGCCGCGCGCTGCGCTGGCGCGAGAAGCTGCTGGAGGCCGGGGATGTCGGCGTCGATGCCCACGAGACTCCCGCCGACGCGGTACGGGATGCGGATCTGGTCATCACCGCGACGCCGGCGCGCGAGCCCCTCATCTGCGAAGGGATGCTCCGCCCCGGAGCCACCGTCATCGCCGTGGGATCCGACGGTCCCGACAAGCAGGAACTCGCGGCCGCGGTGGTGGCAGGCGCCGACAAGGTGGTCACGGACCTCACGAGTCAGTGCGTGCGCCTGGGCGAGCTCCACCACGCGGTGGACGCAGGCCTGATGCGCGAGGAGGACGTCCACGCCGAGCTGGGAGAGATCGTGCTGGACGAGAAGCCCGGCCGTGAGGGCGACGAGACCATCGTCTGCGACCTCACCGGGGTGGGCGCTCAGGACGCCACGCTGGGCGAGGCCGTCTTCGTGGAGCTGGCGGGTCAGGATGCGAGGCTGGGCGATGCGTAGCGGAGCCTGTCCGGGCCTCCGTCACCTCCCCACCAGCTCCAGACGCAGCGCCGTCACCTCCTCGATCCGTTCCCGGGAGTAGAACACCGGGTGGAAGCGGTCCTTCGCCCAGAGCTCGAAGAGGTTTCGGTAGAAGGGCGAGTCGGGATCCCCGCTCTGTCCCGGGTTGTTCATCCCCACGGAACGATCCCAGTCGCCGGTGTCCACGATGATGCGGAACGAAGCCCCGCTGGTTTGGTTGTCGCCGTTGCCCGTCTGGTTCACGGTGTAGCCGTATCCGCCCCGGGGCGCGGGCCCCACCTCCAGGCGCTCCCGGATATCGTCACGCACCGCCGCACCCAGGGGATGGCGGAGATAGGCGTGATGGTATGCGGGCTGGCCCCAGATCCAGCCCCCCATATCGGGGCCCAGCTTCTCGGTGAGGCGGGCCATGGCCCGCTCCAACGCGTCCAGGAGGAGGCTGTCCCTGGCCGCGATGGGATCCGCGCCCAGAATCCCCGGCGGAACCATGAGCGTCTCGATGGTTCTGGAGAGCGAGACGTTGAGGTCGGCGCCCTCCGGCACCAGCAGGTCGCGTACCGCGCCGCGAAGCTCGCCTTCCCACGCCACATAGAGGCCGGCGGCGGCGGAACGCTCATCCATGACGTGATCCCACCCCAGAAGGAGTCCCATGGCCCGCCGCATCCGGTTATCGCGGGGCTCGAGATCTTCCAGGAGCGGGACGAGCTGCCGCGCGGGGATCGAGAGCTCGTCCGTCTGTAGGCGCATCATGTCCGCCATTCCGAATCGCCGGCCGCTCCCCAGGACCTCCACGATGCGCAACCACCGATAGGGGTCGGACCAGGAGAATCCGATGGCCTCCATGTACGGGTAGTCCCTGGGAATGAGGTCGTTGTTGGCGGTGGCGAAGTAGCCTTCCGGCGGATCCACCACGTGGGGCTTCGCCTGGATGGGGAGGTAGCCGTCCCACTCGTAGCGGCCGTCGCCGGGCACGGGAACCAGTCCACTCCAGTTGCGCCGGATGGGCGCGATCCCCACCGCCTGCCAGCCGATGGTGCCGTCGCGCCCCGCCCAGACCATGTTCTCGCCGGGGATGTTGGAGTAGGTGCAGGCCTCGCGGAACTCCTCCCAGGTACGCGCCTGATCCATGCGGAGCGACGCCAGATAGGGCGCGCCACCGATCTCCATCCATCCGGCGCGCACCGCGTACGCCAGGTTGCGCTCCCGGTCTTCGAAGACCACCGGACCGTGGCGCGTGTACTTCAGCCGCACCACGTGGTGGCCCTGTCCCTTCACCGGAATCCGCTCGGTGATCACCGTCATGCGCTCCCACCCGTCGCGGTACCGGTACTCCTCCGGGTCATCTGGATTCGTCTCGTAGACGTACAGGTCCTCCGAATCCGTGGCGAACACGGTGAGCCCCCAGGCGCCGTACTCGTTGTGACCGATGGAGACGCCCGGAAGGCTGGGCTCCCCTCCGCCGATGACGTTCCAGCCCGGCCCCACCAGGTGGACCCAGTACCTCAGTGAAGGCGCCGCCTGCACGCGGTGGGGGTCATTGGCCATCATGGGGTATCCGCTCTCGGTGAGGCGTCCCGACACCACCCAGTTGTTGGACCCCACGTCCGTCGCCGGGTCGTAGGCCGGTGCGGCGGCGGCCCGCTCCAGTCGATCAAAGGCCTCTTCGCTGGCCCGGTACTCGGGCGCCACGTCCTCCGGGCGGAAGCGCACGGGCCGCCGGAAAGCGTTGTAGAGGCCCAGGATGTCTTCGAAGAGGCCCTCCGGATCGATGGTCGGGTCCAGGGTGAGGTCCGGGTCACCGGGGCCGAACGAGGGGGCCCGCTTCACCGCCTCGGCGCCCACTCGCGCCACCGCACGTCCCACCTGCAACTCCTGGCCGATGTTTCCCAGGAGGCCCTGGTGCCGTGAGATCACCACCTCGGGCGTCCACTCGCCGGGCTCGATGCCCAGGATGCGGAACTCCAGGGGGAGGAGATCGGGGTCGCGGCGCGTCTCGCGGATGTAGGCGTTGATTCCGTCCACGTAGGCCTGGATGATCTCCACGCCCCGGGGATGGTAGTG
This sequence comes from Gemmatimonadota bacterium, assembly GCA_015492755.1. Taxonomy (GTDB): domain Bacteria; phylum Gemmatimonadota; class Gemmatimonadetes; order Longimicrobiales; family Gaopeijiaceae; genus S146-37. The sequence goes on from WGEM01000525.1 coordinate 5,604, forward strand.
GCGAAGTTCCTGCTCCAGGTCCCGCCGGAACTTGAACAAGCGGGTCCCGATGTCGCGCTCCAGCTCCCGCGGACCCAGGATTTCCGCCACCGTTCCGGTGGCCTGGCGACGCCAGAGTTCAAGCTGGAAGAGGCGGTCACGGGCGGCGTTCCCCCCCTGGGCGAAGAAGAGATCGTGCTCGGTCTCGGCGTAGATGTGGCTGATGCCCCAGCGGTCCACCAGGATCTCCACCGGCCGGTCCAGTCCCGGGACTTCGAGGCGCCGTGTCTCCTGGGCGGACAGCGGCCCGGCGGCGGGCATGAAGGGGGCGGGGTGCGTCGCCGCAAGTGCGAGGAGGGCGACGAAACGGAGCGTGCGAGACATGGGGCTACCCTCGGACGCGGGTACGAAGTGGTGGTGCGTGTCGGCAGGCAAGGGAGCCTGTGCGCCGCGGGGCCACAAGGGCTGGGCGGGATCGGTCCGCCGCCCCCGTGGCGGCGGTGTGGCTCAGGAAGCTTCCGCCCCCGGCTTGCCGGCCGAAAGGAGGCGCTCCACGAAGTAGCGTCCGGCCAGTGCCGCCTGCAGCTCCAGCGGGATTGCCTTCACCTCATCCATGCGGTGTGCTCCCGGTGACTCCGCGATTCCCCCATTGCGCCACCCCCCTCCGCACCCCAGCGTACAACATGAGTCACTCCTCCGCATCCATTCTCGTGATCGGCGCGCTCGCCGTCGCCGCCGGCTGTGAGCAGCTCGACCAGCGCCTCCCCTTCGAGCCCGATCCGCTCTTCGTGGCGCAGCGCACCGTCGGGCCGGAGGGCGGCCTGGTGAGCCATCCCATCGGGGTGGCCCTGGAGTTCCCGCGAGGCGCCCTGTCGGAGCCGGCCACCGTCACCATCACCCCCGTCGTCGACGGGTCGGCGTTTCCGGGCTCGCCCGAAGGCACACTGATTCGCGGCACCTACGTGCGGGTGCAACCTGCGCTCCTCCCCCTGGCGCAGCCGGTGCGCGTGGACCTGGCGGTGGATCCCGCCCAGCTGGACGAAGACGACCTCACCCGCCTGGCGCTGGCCACCGAGGACCCGGACGGCGGCGTGGTGACGGAGGGAGTCTCGTTCGACGTATCCGCGGGTATCCTCCACGGCCGGACGGAGCGCCTCGGCGCCATCGCGGCCATCCTGGCGGCCAACGTGGTGCCCGTCATCGCCCAGGACCCTCCGACGCTGGGAGGAGGCACCTTCACGGAGGCGGGCGCCGGCGGCGCGCCCCAGCGGAACACATCCACGGGTGTCTTCCGTGTACGCTGCGGGCACCGGGGACTCGTGCGCCGCTGCGTGGATTCGGGCACCATCGAGGTCTGGGCGTCGGCGGAGATCCGTGATCGACTCTCCGGAGATCTCATCTTCCTGAATCCCGACGTCACCGGGGAACTGGAGTTCACCGACTTCGACAGCGGCGTCCCCACCCGTGTGCGCGGCACGGTGAGCGCCACGGGGACGCTCAGGGTCCGTCTGGGGCAGGCGGTGACGTCGTTCACGGTGGACGACGTCTTCAGCACCAGCGGTGCGGGGGGCGCCTCCGCCCTCACCGTGCAGGGCAATACCCTCACCTTCCACCAGACCACGGTGGGCGCGCGCACGGTGGAGTATGAGCTCCGGCCGGTGGGCACCGGACAGCAGCTCGTGGTGCGCGGACAGAAGTCGGTGGACTTCGAGAATGACGACGGCACCACCACCACCGCCACGCTCTTCTTGGATCTGAGGCTGCGCCGATGAGCGCGCGCGCTGCCCTCATCGCCGCCACACTGGCCACGGCCCTCTCCTCTGCGATGCCAGGGACCGCTCAGGAGAACCCGTGGCCGCGGGCCGAGGCCATGGGAGGGGCCGACCTGGCGCTGGCCCGGGGCTACGCCGCCATCGAGTGGAACCCGGCGAACCTCTTCCTGGAAGACTCCGTGGCCTTCTCCTTCGGGAGCACCGTATACGGCGGCCGGATCTCCGTAACGGGCGCGAGCCTCGGGGAGATGGCCGACATCATCACCGCCGCCGGATCGGGTCCGGCATCGCTGCTGGATGGCATCCCGGAGGAGGGGCTCCGCGTGGACGCGGTGTCGGAGGGGCTCACCGCCACCCGGATCGCCGAGCGACTGGAACTCCCGGATCCGTCCGGCGGCGCCACCGTCCCCAGCATGGCCTTCACCTACAAGAACGGCGGCTTTGCCTGGCGTCACCAGACGGTGGTGTCCGCCGTGGTGAGTCGTGAGTTGGCGGACCTGGCGGTGAACGGGTTCAACCCCGAGCGGATCGACGAGTACGCGGCCCGGGACACCCGCCTCCGCATCTTCTCGGTGGCGTCGCTCACCTTCGGCATGGGCAAGCCGTTGACCGAGCACCTCTCGGCGGGTTTCGCGGTGCGGTGGGTCTTCGGGAGGAAGCTGGTGACCGGACGGGTGTTCGAGCCGGAGATCGACGTGGACGCCGAGCGTCTCACGGCCCAGGCGGCGGCTGTGGAGACGCGCGGCGGACGCGGCTTCGGTCTGGACCTGGGGCTGACGTACCGGCGGGATGGGCGACTCTTCGTGAGCGCCGCGCTCCGCAATGCCATCCAGCGGATGCACTGGAGTGAGGATCTCTATTTCAGTCAGGCTGCGCTGGATCAGGACGATCTGGGGAGCACCGACCTGACGGACCTCATCGACCGGTTCCGTGCCAGGGAATTCGACCCGGCGGGGACCACGCTGGAGGCGTACGCCGCCGGCAGCACACTCTTCCAACGCTCCTTCCTGCCCCGCGTGGGCCGCCTGGGCGTGGGCTACCGGACGCACTTCGGCACGCGGGTGCAGCTCACGGGACAGGCCGCGCTGGGCCGGGGGAGCCTGGTGCCGCCGCGACCCGACGGCGTCGTGCTGGGCGTGGAGCACCCGTGGTCCGTGCTGCGCCTCCGGGGAGGCCTCGCGCTGGAGGAGGGAGGGGTGCGGCGATTCACCGGTGGATTCGGGCTGCGCCTTGCCGCGTTGGAGTTTGACGTGGCGGCGGGCTATACGTCCGGCGGCGGGAATGACTCGCCGGTGGTGCGCGGATTCTCCGCGTCGGTGGGCATGGGGTTTCTCTTCCTGGGCGACAGGGTGGTGCGATGAACGCCCGGAGCCGACTCATCCGGACCCTCATCTGCGTCTCGCTGACGCTGGTGCACGCCTGCGTCGACGCGCCTACGGCGGTGGACGTGCACCGGCCCGACGTCCCCCTCCTCTTCAACGTGGTGAGCGGGGGCAACCTCACCGCGGAAGAGGAGACGGCGCTCAGCCAGGCCTTTGACAAGCTGGACCGGATCCACGTGCAGCTCTTCCGACCGGGGGAGACCGAGCCCTTCCTGGATACGTTGGTGGCGGTCCAACCCGGACAGGACGCCTACACCATCGATGTGGTGGTCCCCGGCGAGGAGGTGGACGCCGGAGAGCCGGTGGAGGTGGAGCTCACGGGCTCAGGCGGGGGCGTGGAGCTCTTCGCCGCCACGGTGAACGTGACGGTCTCGTCGGGGACGGGCGCGCCGGGCGCCGGGACCGACGAGACACTCATCACGGTGCCCGTCCGCTACGTGGGTCCCGGACTCACCGGGGTCATCCTGGATCCCGACGGTGGGCCTGCCGCCGGCGTGGGTGTGGAACTCCTCAGGGGGGGCGGCGTGCTGCGCAGCACCGTCACCTCCGAACTCGGGGAGTACCTCTTCATCGACCTGGAGCCCGGCACGTACGTGCTGCGGGTCTCCACCGGCTCGGGCCTGGTGTCGTGCCCGGCGCAGCGCGAGATCGGCCCCCTCACCGAGGCGAGCCGGATCGTGGGAGGCTTCCGCCTCTCGCGCACCGGTTGCGAGCTGCGGGTCCTGGTGCTCTCAGGCGGAGACGTGGACGACACCGGGGGTGTGGCTTCGGCCCTTGGAGGCGCCGTGCCCGAAGGCCGCTTCGCCACCGACTTCGTCATCGTGGCCCCCCCGGACCTGGCCACGCTCCTGGCCTACGACGCCATCCTCCTCTTCGAGAACGGGATCTACGAGCACGCGAAGCGCGTGGGCGACCGCATCGCCGAATACGTGGCTGCCGGCGGCAATGTGGTGATGGCGTCGTTTTACTGGCAGAATCGCTCCGACGGGGGCTTCGGCACCTCCGGTTGGGGGGCGCTGGAGACCCTGGATCCCTTCTCCAGCACCGGCGGCGCGGCGTACGGCCCCGGCTCGCTGGGTACCACCGCCCACCACCCCATCACGGAAGGGGTGCAGCCCTTCGCGGTGGACCGGTGGTGGGGTGGCGTCGCGGCGAAGTCCGGCACCACCGTGGTGGCGACCTGGGCGGACGGCACCCCTGCCGCGGGCTTCCGCACCGGGAGCGGCGGACAGCGCCTGGTGGCCGTCTCCGCCTTCCCGGGCCTCATGGGAACCGCCGGGGGTGAGCTCACCCGGCTCTTCGCCAATGCGGTGCGGTGGGCGGGCGCCGCCGGCGGGCCCACGCGAACGCCGGGGCCCGCGCCCCGGCGCTGAACGCCGACGGCGGGCTGAGCCGGCCGCGGCCTCTGGCGCCACGCCATGGCACGTGTATCGTAGGAGCCCGTCGGGATCCCACCCGTCAACCCCCAGGCCAGGCACACCGCCATGATCGAGCTCATCTGCACCCGTACCTGAAGCACCTGTCGCAAGGCGGTCGCCTTGTTGGACGGGAAGGGGATCGAGTACCGGTACCGTGACTACCGCAAGGAACCCCTCAGCGAGGACGAGCTGAAGAAGCTCTTCCGGAAGCTGGGTGTGCGCCCCCGCGACCTGTTGCGGCGTAACGACCGGGCCTACAAGGAACTGGGGCTCAGCGGCGAGGAAGACGACGCGGTACTCATCCGCCATATGGCCCGACACCCCACGCTGCTGCAGCGGCCCATCGCGGTGGCCGGGCGGCGTGCGGTGGTAGGCCGCCCGCCGGAGCGGATCCTGGAGCTGGTGGAGGGCTGACGTGGGGCGGGGCGCCGCGTGCGCCCCGCCCCACGCCGCCGATTACATCCGGGAGGTGTCCTCGGAGCTGCGCACCGCCGGCTGGCAGGTGGGCCACTCGGCGGACCGCCCGCTCCGGTCGCGCAGCTCCGTGCGCCGCTCACGGCTGGTGAACTGGTCGTCCTCGGCGGCGAGGTAGGCCAGCGACGCCGTGAGCACCGCGTTGTTCTTCAGGTCGTCGAAGATGAGCTTGTCGAAGGTGTCGCGGTGCGTGTGCCAGGTGTGCGTCCCGTAGTCCCACGAGAGCGCGCCCAGGTTGATGCCCGGCGCACCGTGGCAGACGAAGGATGCGTAGTCGGAGCCGCCCCCTCCGGGGTTGCCGGGAAGCTGCAGGTCGATCTCACCCGTCACCTCCGCCGGCGCCAGCGCGATCCACCGCGTGAGCGAGGGCACCAGGCCCACCAGCCCCTGCGCCGAGATGTTCACGATACGCCCGGTCCCGTTGTCCTGGTTGAAGAGCGCCTGGAGCCCCTCCACCACCTCGGGGTGGTCCTCGGTGAAGGCCCGCGACCCGTTGAGGCCCTGCTCCTCGCCGCTCCAGAGCCCGATGAGGATGGTGCGTTTCGGATTCGGGTACACCTTCTTCAGGATCCGGATGGTCTCCAGCATGAGCACCGACCCCGTCCCGTTGTCGGTGGCGCCGGAGCCGGACTCCCACGAATCGAAATGGGCCGACAGCATGACGTACTCGTCCGGCCGCTCGGTCCCGGGGATCTCACCGATGACGTTGAAGACGGGCACCTCGCCCCGGTTCGTGGCCTCAGCGGTGAGGCGCACCACAGGGCTCTGGCCGTTTTTCGCCAGGCGGTAGACCAGCCCGTAGTCCTCGCATGAGAGCTCGAAGGTGGGCGTGTTCCGGTTGTAGGCGTTGAAGACCCGCGTGGTGCCGTAGGAGCCCGGCCAGATGGAGGTGATGATCCCCGCGGCGCCCGCCTCCTCCAGCTGACGGTGCAGGTCGCGCCGGCGGCGGTCCTGGGAGCCGGTGTTGGCCAGACTCTGCTGCCAGCGGCGCCGCCCCGCTGCGCGGGCCCGAGCGTAGCGTTCGAGGGACCCGGGGGCGGCGTACTCCTCCCACTGGTCCATGGGGCGGCAGGAGGGCTCGGGATAGGACATCATCACCCACTTCCCATCCACCGTCTCCAGGAAGGCCTGCCAGTCGCCTGGGTTGTCGATTTCGGGAAGGAAGGTGACGCCTGCTTCCACGGGCTCACCGCCCGTCCCCGGGCTCCACGCCAGAATCCGCCCCTCCAGGGAGCGCACACGCGGTGCCACGAGATCGATGTGGCTGGGACCGCGGTCCCACCCTTCCCACGTGCCGTACTGCTCGGTACGCGCATCGATCCCCCAGCGCTCGAGCGTCTGCACCGCCCACGCCTGCGCTCGCTCCATCTGCGGCGACGCGGTGAGCCGCGGGCCGATGGAATCCAGCAGCACCTGCGCCAACCGCTCGATCTGGGAGTTCTCCGTGGCTTCGTGCCAGATGGCCCGCAGCACGGGATCGTCCACCGCCAGCGTCTGCGCCCGCGCCGGCGCGCTCCATCCGGCGAGAATGACGGCGCTCAGCGCGCTCCAACGGAGCGTTCGTCTCGGAAGCTTCATGGGGTCTCCCTTCCTCATGTTGTCATGGGTCATCACGCCGGGGCGCCTCAGCCGCGTCCGGCATCACTTCTTCCGGGCCAGCTTCTTGATGCGGCGGAACTCGGCGGGCTTCACCTCCTGCACCGACAGGCGTCCGTGGCGCACCAGTTGTATATCCGCCAGCTCCGGGTCCGCTTTGATCTCGGGCAGGCCCACGACACGATCGAACTTCTTCACGAAGGCCACATCCACCATGTACCATCGGGGGTTCTCGGGATCGGACTTCGGGTCGAAGTACCTGCTCCCGGGATCGAACTGGAAGTGGTCGGGATAGGCTTCTCGCACCACCCTGGCAATGCCCACCACGCCCGGCGGCTTGGCGTTGGAGTGGTAGATGAGCACCTCGTCGCCCACCGACATGGCCATCATGTTGTTGCGCGCCTGGTAGTTGCGCACACCCTCCCAGCAGGTCACGCCGTCTCGCTCCAGATCATCGATGGAGTACACGTCGGGCTCGGTCTTCATGAGCCAGTAGCGTCTGGGCACCTTCGCCGCTCCTCGGATGAAAGGTGATTGTCGTAGGGGAGCTCCGTTACCACGGCCGCTCCAGCGCGTCCAGATCCAGCGCCCGCTCCTCCGTCACATAGAACTGGAGCCCGATGGGCAGCAACCCCGCTTCCCGGAACATGGTGAGGTACGCTCCCGGCGGCCGGCGCTTGAAGCCCTCCATGTCGCCTTCCACATCGTCGGAGCGGGTGAACACTTCCAGGAAGGCCACACCGTCGGTGAGCTCCGCCAGCGCCGGCAGGCCCGCCACGATCTCGCGCCGGTCCAGGTAGTGGAGCACGTCGGAGCACACCACCAGGTCGAAGGGCTCCTCGAACACGTGCAGGTCCAGCTCGGCAAAGGTGCCGTAACGGATGTTTCGCGCCGCGCCGTAGCGCTCCACGGCGTACCGACTGGAGTCGATGCCCAGATAGACCGCCTCGGGGCGCAGCCGGTGGAGGACCGGCTGCCAGCGCCCCTCCCCGCACCCCACGTCCAGAACGCTGCGAAGCGGGCGGTCCAGCACGAACTCGGCCACCGCAACCGCCACGGCCACCTTCCGCCGCAGCGGGCCCTTTCCCCCCACCGCCGATCCCCGTCCGCGGTACCAGCGGTCGAAATACGCCTGGTCGTAGACCTTCTTCCGCGACATCGTCTCGCCTCCCGAGCCCCGTCAACCGCCGGGCGCGGAGGGAGCTACGTTCACGCGGATGTGGCGCCAACCCTCCTGGTTGAACACCCAGACGCTCAGCGTCGCCCGGGTAAGGTGGCCCGCCACGATGGCCAACCAGATCTCGTGGGGATCCAGCGTGGAGAAGGTCTGGATGGCGAAACAGATGCCCAGCGGCACCACCACCTGCGAGATCATGGAGATCCACATGGGGCTCCGCGTGTCACCCGTCCCCTGGAGCCCTCCGGTGTAGGCCAGCGCCACCGTGATGAAGAGGCCTGACACCGCCAGGTAGCGGAGCAGCTCGATGCTCAGCTCCAGTACCACCGGATCGTCCATCCCGAAGACCGCCAGGAGCGCGCGCGGCACGGTGAGGAAGAGCACCCCGATGGAGGCCGCCAGAAGGAGTCCGAATCCGGCGGCGGTGCGTACCGCCCTGCGCGTGCGGTCGGGCCGACCCGCCCCGAGGTTCTGGCCCGCCACCGCCGCGGTGGCCCCCATGATGCCCACGGAGGTCCAGGTGATGAAGGAGAAGAGCTGCGTGTAGCTCACCACGTAGGCCGCCTGCGCCTGGGCGCTCACCGCCAGAGAACCGATGAAGCCCAGGAGGAGGACGCCGCCCACATTCATGGCGATGCCCTGGATCCCCGTGGGGAGCCCGAAGCGGAAGAGTTCGCGGATGATGGACCAGTCCGGCCGCCATCCCAGGTGGCGCGGAAAGCCCACCACCCAACTCCCACCCAGAAGACGAGCCAGCGCGTAGAGCGCGATGACGCCGCCGGCGATGACGGTGCCCATGGCGGCGCCCCGCGTCCCGAATGCCGGGATGGGCCCCAGGCCACGGATGAGGATCACGTTCAGGACGATGTTGAGCACCGTCATGGTTACGCCCAGCCGGAGCGGCGTGCGGGCGTCCCCCGCCGAGCGAAGCGCCCCGCTCAGCATGAAGAACATGAGCATCCCGAAGGAGAACACGAAGAGGATGCGCAGATACGGGAGCGCCTCGGCCTGCACCTCGGGGGCCGCGTTCACCAGATCCAGGAGCGCCGGCGCGGAGAAGAACCCGATGGGAGCCATGATGACCACCGCGATGGTGAGCGCGGTGAGGAAGGCCTGATACACCGTGCGGTTTACCTGATCCGGCTCGTTGGCGCCGGCGAAGCGGGCCACCAGCACGCCCATGCCCGTGAAGAGGGAGCTGATGAAGACCACCACCACCAGAAAGATCTGCCAGGAGACGCCGATGGCCGCGTTCCCGGTGTAGCCCACGTAGTGGCCCACCATGGCGTGGTCCACGATCCCCTGCACGCCACCGATGATGTTCTGGAGCATGGTGGGCCACGCCAGCTTCCACACCGCGCCGCGGATGGGTCCCTCTACGATGGACCGATCGAACCGCCCTCCGCCGCCGCCCCCGCTCACGCTACCAGACGAGATGGAAGCGGCTCTGGCGCCGGTACACCCAGTGTCGGTTGCCCTCGGTATCGAGGTACGCCTCCTCCTCCTGGCGGCATGACGCGGGCTTGCCGCCCCACTCCGGAATGGGCGTGGTGGCCTGCAATTCGATGGAGTGCCAGGTGGATGGAAGCAGGACCGCGTCGCCGCGCACCGGCACCCCGTCCTGCGCGTCCCACCGCCCGATGAGGGGCCCGGCGCCGTGGCCGTGATCGCCGATGGGATGGGTGTAGATGGTGCCGTCGATGCCCTCGGCCCGCATCTGAGCCAGGGCGTTGGCCAGAATCTGATTGCCGGTGAGCCCCGGCTCCATGTGCGCCAGCAGGATGTCCTGCAGCCGATTCGAATTCTTCAGGCACGTCTTCAGCCCTTCCGGGACGTCCGTCTCCCCGTCACGGAGCACGTATCCCAGATGTTGCGTGTCGGTGTGAAGGTTCATGGCCACCACGCCGAAGTCGGTCCAGAGGAGGTCTCCCGGCTGGATGACCACCGGGCCGCTCCGGTCCACTTCGCCGGCGCGCTGCACGTCCACCGACGTCTGAAACCAGGTGGTGTAGCCCAGCTCCTGGATGCGTTGACGCATCCACCACACCACGTCTTCCGTGGTGGTGACACCCGGCGTGATCACAGCGTTGGAGAAGGCCTCGGAGATGATGGCGTGCACCGACTCCATGATCCTGCGGTAACGCGGCATCATCTCGGGCAGGCGGAGGGCGATGTAGTTGAGCGCCAGCCGGGGTTCGCGCTTCACGCGCGCCACGTACGCCGGCCCCAGCGCCCGCTCCAGCGCCTCACGCTCTCCCGCGTGCAGTCCGTCGGAGAACGCCCAGTCCGGATCGATGTTCAGGACGATGTTCTCCGGATCCCGATCCTCCACCAGCTCGCGGAGGAGTCGCCACTGCTCGTCGCCCCACAGCTCCGCCGTCGGACGGGTGGGTGCCGGCCGGGTGGAGCGGAAGGCCTGAAACAGCCCGCCCTGACTGGTGCCTCCCAGTGCGAGACGCTCCACGCTCCCGTCGTCCCGGCGCGTGAAGACGTAGATGGACCGGCGGCGCGCCGCGAAGGTGGTGGGCGACGTGATGGACCAGAACACCGGGTCCTCGGCGTACTCCCGCATGGAGAGGATCCACATGCGCACGTCGTACTCTGCCATGAGCTCGGGGAGGACCCGCTCCAGGCGGAGCTGGAGCCACCGCTGCTGCTCTGCAGCTTGTTCCCGGAGCGTGGGCAGGGGATGGACGTGGGCGGGCGCATCCGGCAGGATGTACACCGGCGCCTGGGCTCCCGCCGCCACTGGAAGGCCGGCCCACGTGGTCAGGAGCACGCACATCAGCACGGTCTCCCGGGCGCGCATCTGCATCGGTGCCTCCTCGTTGCGTTCGCGATGGGTGGCGCCGCCCGGCGGGCGGCTCATGACTGCACCAGGATCCAGGCGGTGGCGGAGAGCCATGCGACCCCGATGAGGCTCAGAAGGATCCACTCCAGCACCTGGCTCCGTTGAGGTCCGCGCTCGCCGTGGAACCAGGCGATGACCGTGGCGGCGGCCACGCCGCACGCCACCAGGGGGAGCGTGAGGAGGTACATCGTGTTGCTCACGACACCCCGGTCGGCCAGCTGATCCACCAGCCCCATGAGCCCCAGACCCAACATCCCGGTGAGCACCACGATCTGGGGCACGCGGCGCCGGAGGAGCTCCTGCACGTCGGCGGGACCCTGCACGCTGGCCATCACCGCGTCCTGCGACGCCGGCCAGGCGTCGCGTTCCCCGCCCTTCAGCACGCGCACCAGATCGGAGGCCGTGGGCCGGTAGTTGGGCGTGCGGTCCAGGCATCGTTTCAGCACTTCGGCCAACGACGGGTCCACCCCGGGCCGAAGATCCCTCAGGTCGCGGGGGGTCTCACGCAGGTGCGCGGCGATCCACTGGGCGGCGCCGGTGGCGTCATACGGTCCTCGACCGGTGAGGAGCTCGTAGGCCAGGATCCCGAACTGGTAGATGTCCACCTGTTCGGTGAGCGGCTCGTCCTGTAACTGCTCGGGACTCAGGTAGCGGGGCTCACCCACCAGCTGCCCCGTCTGCGTCAGCCGGGTGATCTCGGAGCCGCTGGTCTCCAGGAGCGCGGCGATGCCGAAGTCCGCCAGGAGCGCCCGATCCTGTTCGTCGTCCCACAGCACGTTGGCGGGTCGCACATCGCGGTGCACGATTCCATGCCCGTGGGCCACCGCCAGCGCCCGGGCCACCGCCAGGAGGATCCGGCGCACCTCGTCTTCCGGCAGCGGCCCCTCCGCGTGGAGCCGCTCCTCCAGCGTGCGCCCCTTCACGTAACGCATGGTCACGAAGGGACGTCCATCCGCCAGTTCGCCGAAGCGGTACACCGGAACGATGTCGGGATGGGTGAGCGACGCGGCGGCCCTCGCCTCACGCTCGAAACGCTTTCGGACCGTCTCGTCGGCGGCATACGCGGCGTCCAGGACCTTGATGGCCACCAGCCTCCCCAGCGCCACTTCACGCGCCAGGTACACCGTGGCCATGGCCCCGCGCCCGATGCGGCGCGTCAGCTCGAACTCGGAGCCCAGCGCCTGCTGGATCTCCTCGATGGTCTCCTTCTGGTCGTCGCTCACGGCCCCCCCGGGGATCGGCCACCGCGCCTGCACGATACCTCCCCCCGGGGCTTCGCGACAGCGCGCCGGGAATCGCGCCGCATGAAGATCTTTGCGCTCGCGTGTGTGTTGGTGTATTAGTTCACTAATACAGTGATACACCGCCGGCATCCCCCGAACCCACAGGACGCCCGTGTTCGAAGACCTGGACCCCCGGAGCCCTACGCCGCTCTACGAGCAGATCGCGGCACGCATCCGGACCGCCATCGCCGCCGGCGAGCTGGCTCCGGGCGACGCGCTCCCGTCGGTCCGCACACTCGCCCGGACCCTGCGGGTGAACCCGGCGACGGCGAGTCAGGCGTACCGGGATCTCGCCGGCGACGGCTTCGTGGAGATCCGGCACGGCCAGGGCACCTTCGTGCAGGAGGTCCCGGCGCCGGTTCGCCACGAGGAGCGGGCCGCGGCGGCACGGCGCCTGGTTCAGCGCTTCCTGCAGGAGGGGGCCAGGTTGGGTCTCGACATCGACGATCTGGAGCGCGCCTTCCTCGAGGAGACAGGAGTGAAGATCAGTGATGAACGCCATCGAGATGGAGGGCGTGTGGTCGCCGCGCGCCTTCGGAAGCGCCACCCGTTCCCGCGGTGACGCTGGACCCCTTCGCCGTAGGTCCCCCCAGGTCATCACCTTCCCTGAAGAGAGGGCGGAGGCCCGGCGTGTGGTGGGGCAGGCGCTGGCCGCCTTCGAGCCTGTGGTGGGCGCGTTCCCCACCACGCTGGGGACGGTGGCATTCCAGTGGAACCACCGGCCCCGACCCCTCCCCACAACCGAGGACGTGGGGCGCATCGAGCTGGTTCGCGCCTTCCGCAACCACGCTCAGGCGGCGGGCCGCGCCGAGGCCATCATCGGCGGACTTCTGGCGCACGCCCTGGGGGACGGCCCGACGGCGCAGTGGAGCCGGCGGGTGTGGACGGGGACCGCCTCATGCTCTGGACGGCGCTGGAGCGCGGGGGCGAAGGCGCCTGGCGGCGCCTCGTGGAGCGTCGGGACGCCCCCGTGGAGGAGGCGCTCACCTACGTCGCGGGCCTCGACGCCGACGCACTGGACCGCGCGTGGAGGGAGGAGCTGCTGGCCCGTCCTCACGCAGCTCACGCCGGTGGACGCCTTCTTCCGGTGGAATCCCCTCCTCGGCCGGGACGGATTCGCTTACAGACTCCTGGCCGCGCTGGAAGTCGAAGTCGGAGCCGAGGCGGTGCGTCGATTCTGGACGGCGGACGGCGATCTCCAGGAGGCGTTTCAGGGGGCCTTCGGCGTGCCCATGGCGGAGTGGACGGGTGCCTGGATCCGGAGCCGCGCCGGGACGCTGCGCGCAGGCGTGACGCTCACCCAAGAGGCCCGGACATGGGGAACCCTCCTGGTGGCGGCGGGCCTCCTCCTGGCCATCCTGGCCCAGCGGCGGCGGGTGGCGTGAGCGCTCCTACCGCGGGCCCGCCGCCCTCACCGCGTCGTCCACCTGGTCGGCGAACTGCCGGAAGTTCTCCCGGAACATCTCCGCCAGCTTCCGGGCGGCCTCGTCGTACGCCTCGGAGTTCTGCCAGGTGTCGCGGGGCTGCAGCACGTCGGCGGGCACACCCGGCACCGAGGTGGGCACTGCTACGCCGAACACCGGATCCTCCACGTACTCGGCGCCGTCCAGTTGGCCGGCCAGCGCGGCGCCTACCATCGCACGCGTGTACGCGAGCTTCATACGGCTCCCCACACCGTAGCCGCCTCCGGACCATCCGGTGTTCACCAGCCAGACACAGGCGCCGTGCTCACGCAGCTTCTCGCCCAGCATCTTCGCGTACACACCGGGATGACGGGGCAGGAAAGGCGCGCCGAAGCAGGCGCTGAAGGTGGCCTGCGGCTCCGTGACCCCCCGCTCGGTGCCCGCCACCTTCGCGGTGTAGCCCGAGAGGAAGTGATACATGGCCTGCTCCGGCGTGAGCCGCGAGATGGGAGGCAGCACGCCGAAGGCGTCGGCGGTGAGGAACACCACGTTCCGGGGATGTCCCGCCCGGCTGGGAATCACAGCGTTGGGGATGTAATGCAGCGGGTAGGAGGCCCGTGTGTTCTCCGTGATGGAGCCGTCGTGGAAATCGATCTCGCGGGTCTCCTCGTCCAGCACCACGTTCTCGAGGATGGTGCCGAAGCGCTGTGTGGCCGCGTAGATCTCCGGCTCGCCTTCGGGGGAGAGGCGGATGGTCTTGGCGTAGCAACCGCCCTCGAAGTTGAAGACGCCGTCGTCGCTCCACCCGTGCTCGTCGTCCCCGATGAGCCCCCGCGACGCATCCGCCGAGAGCGTCGTCTTCCCCGTGCCCGAGAGCCCGAAGAAGAGGGCCACGTCGCCCTCCGGGCCCACGTTCGCCGAGCAGTGCATGGGGAAGACGCCCGCGTCGGGAAGCACGTGGTTGAGGACGGAGAAAATGGACTTCTTGATCTCGCCGGCGTAACGCGTGCCCACGATGAGCACCTCCCGCCGGGAAAAGTTCAGGGCGATGGCGGTGGTGCTCCGGCATCCGTGGCGCTGGGGGTCGGCCTCCAGATGAGGTGCGTGGAGCACCGTGAAGCCGGGCTGGAAGTCCTTGAGCTCTTCACGGTGGAGACGCAGGAACATGTTGTAGGCGAAGAGGGCGTGCCACGCGCTCTCCGTCACCACCCGCACGTTGATGCCGTACGCCGGGTCAGCGCCGGCCCGCGCGTCGTGCACGAAGAGATCGCGCTCATTGAGGTACGCCGCCACGTCGGCGCGGAGCGCGTCGAAGTGCTTGGGCGAGAGCGGAACGTTCACCGTCCCCCAGTCCACCACCCCATCGGTGGTGTCGTCGCGGACCACGAAGCGGTCGTTGGGCGAGCGTCCCGTGTGCGGAGCGGTGACGGCGGTGAAGGCACCCATGTGGGCGATGCGCCCTTCGTCGCGCGCCAGGGCCGCTTCGTAGAGCCTGGCGGGCCAGAGATTCCGGTAGACGGCGCCCCGGGGCGCCAGGCCGTGCGTCTCGAGTAGTTCCGCCCCCTTCGGGGAGGCAGCCGTTCCCGTGGTCATCGAGATCCTACTCCGTCATGTTCAGGCGGGGCGCGCCGCTCCCGCCGCCGTGTTCCCGCATCCGAAAGCAAAAGCACCCCGGCGCGGATCGCGGCCGGGGGGCGGTCGGCAAAGCACCTAAATCTGGCTGCTTCGCGCCTGCCAGTCCACCGCCGCCACCGTCGCCAGGTTCAGCACGTCCTGAATGCCGCAGCCGCGCTGCAGGATGTGAACCGGGCGGGCCATCCCCAGCAGCACCGGCCCGATGACGTCGGCACCGCCCAACGTGTCCAGAAGCTTGTAGGCGGCGTTCGCGGCGGAGAGCCGGGAAAACACCAGCACGTTGGCGGCACCCTTCAGGTAGGAGAACGGGTAGATGGAGAGGAGCTTCTGCGCATCCACGGCGGTGTCGGCCTGCATCTCACCGTCCACTTCCAGCTCAGGGTCCGCTTCACGCACGAGCTGCACCGCTTCGGCCACCATCTTCGACTCCACGTGATCCGCCGACCCGAAGTTGGAGAAGCTCACCATGGCCACACGGGGCCGGATCCCCAGCTCGCGGACGAAGCCCGCCGTCTGCAGCGCGATGTCGCGAAGGGTCTCCGCGTCCGGCTCGATGTTCACCGTGGTGTCGGCGAAGAAGACCAGTTCGCGGTTGGGGAAGGCCAGCATGTACAGGCCCGAGACCCGCTTCACGCCCTCCGCCGGTCCGATCACATGGAGCGCGGGACGGAGCACCTCGGCGTAGTTCGCCTCGATGCCCGCCACCAGCGCATCCACGTCGCCCGCCTCCAGCATGCTGAGGGCGAAGTAGATGGGCTTGTAGAGGTTCCACTGCGCTTCGGCGAGGGTGAGCCCCTTGCGGGCCCGCTTCCTGAAGAGTGCTTCGGCGAAGGCCTGCCGTTTGTCATCCATCTCGGCGGCGTACACGATCTCCACACCGTCGAGCTTCACGCCCAGTCGTTCTGCTTTCTCGTGGACCCGCGGCGGTCGACCCAGAAGGACCGGCGCGCAGATGCCCTCCTCCACCATCTGGGCGGCGGCGCGGATCACGGTGTCGTTGTGCCCCTCCGGGAAGACCACCCGCGCCCGGCTGCGGCGCGCCCGGTTGGTCATCCAGCGCATGACCTCCTGCCCGGGGCCCAACGACGCCCGCAGCCGATCCCGATACTCGTCCAGATCCAGCTCCACTCGCGCCACACCGGTGTCCATGGCGGCCTTCGCCACCGCCGGCGCCACGTGGAAGAGCACCCGGTGGTCGAAGGGCTTGGGAATCAGGTAGTCCCGACCGAATGAGATCTCCTTGGCGTCGTAGGCCCCCCGCACCGTCTCCGGGACCTCCTCCCGGGCTAGTTCCGCCAGCGCCCGGGTGGCGGCCAGCATCATCTCGGCATTGATGGTGCGGGCCCGGACGTCCAGGGCCCCCCGGAAGATGAAGGGGAATCCCAGAACGTTGTTCACCTGGTTGGGATAGTCGGAGCGCCCGGTGGCGGTGATGGCGTCGTCACGCACCGCCGCCACCTCCTCGGGAAGGATCTCGGGATCGGGATTGGCCAGCGCGAAGATGATGGGATCTCTCGCCATCGACGCTACCATCTCCGGCGTCATGATCCCCTTCACCGAAAGTCCCACGAAGACGTCGGCACCCCGCAGCGCCTCCTCCAGCGTACGGGCCTCGGTGGGCACGGCGTAGGGGGCCTTGTACTGGTTCATCCCCCCGGTGCGCCCCTCGTAGATGACGCCCTTGGAGTCGCAGATGAGGATGTGCTCACGCGGCACGCCCAGCCTCATGAAGTGGTCGGCAGTGGAGAGTGCGGAGGCGCCCGCTCCGCTGAAGACCACCCGGACGTCTTCGATACGCTTCCCGATGAGGTCCAGCGCGTTGAGGAGCGCCGCTCCCGCGATGATGGCGGTGCCGTGCTGGTCGTCGTGGAACACCGGGATGTCCAGGCGCTCCCTGAGGGTGCGTTCGATGACGAAGCAGTCGGGGGCGGAGATGTCTTCCAGGTTGATCCCGCCCACCGTCGGCGCCAGCATCTCACAGAAGCGAATGACGTCCTGCGCCTCCGGCGCGTCGATCTCGATGTCGAAGACGTCGATGCCCGCAAACTTCTTGAAGAGGACGCCCTTGCCCTCCATCACAGGCTTGGCGGCCAGGGGACCGATGTTGCCCAGCCCCAGTACCGCCGTCCCGTTGGAGACCACTGCGACCAGATTGCCACGAGCGGTGTACCGGAACACGTCGTCGGGGTTTTGGTGGATGGCCCGGCAGGGCTCGGCGACACCCGGCGAGTACGCAAGCGTGAGGTCCCGCTGCGTGGCGACAGGCTTCGTGGGGACGACCTCGATCTTGCCGGGGCGCCCCCGGCTGTGATACTCGAGGGCTTCCGTGCGCCGGTCCGACATGGGGCGCGCTCCGTGGAGAACGTGAATGTCGTGGAATCACCGTGAAGGCTAGACAAGCCCCGCTCGCGGGGCAATCCGCCGGCGACGCGGCCCAGCACCGCCTCCGGCAGGCGTGGTGCGTCGCCGCAGCCGCGTGCCTCCTGGCGGCGGTGCCGCTCCACGCCCAGGAGGACGCGCTGTCCGCCGGTGAGGCCTGCCCTGACGGCCGCATCACGAACGTGTTCGTGGACAACCGGTCCATCTTCCAGGTGGACGAACTTCCGGAAGGCAGCCCCCTCGCCTGGCTCTACCGCCTGGCCAACGCGCTCCACATCACCACGCGGCAGGGGTTCATCCTGCGGGAGGTCCTCTTCGAGGTGGGCGACTGCTATGACCCCTTCCTCCTGGAAGAATCGGGACGACTCCTGAGGATCTACCCGTTCATCGCCACAGCCGACGTGTACGCCGTGCGCCAGCCGGACGGCAACGTCCACGTGGTCATCGACACCCAGGACGACTGGACCACGAAGTTCGACCTGGGGGTGGCGGTGGATCAGGGGCTGCAGTTCGAGCGGGTGGACCTCACGGAGGAGAACCTCCTGGGGCGCGGGATGCTGGCTCAGGTCTTCTTCCGCCGCCGCCGTGAGAAGAGGGACCTGGGATTCCGGGTCCAGGAGCCGCGCCTCTTCGGCACGCGGGCCGACGCGCAACTGGGCTGGGGGAAGACCCGGGTGGGCACCTTCTTCGAGGAAGAGCTCAGCTATCCCTTCTTCGCCGAAGTGGGCCGCATC
>WGEM01000526.1 GCA_015492755.1 Gemmatimonadota bacterium
ACGCTCCACGCCGACCAGCGGCCGGGTCCCCGCCCGGGCGTCGTGGCGCTCCTCCGGAGCCTCCAGGAACTCGAAGATCCGCTCCGCCGCCACCAGGCCCGGCTGCGCCGTCGCCGGAAACTTCGCCAGCTTCTTCACCGGCGCGTACAGCTTCATGGAGAGGCCCAGAAAGCCCACGAACTGGGCGCCCGTGAGCTCACCCGCCACCACCAGCCGGGCACCGTACCAGAGGAGGACCACGGTCCCCACCGCAGCCAGCATCTCCGTCATGGGCGCCGCCAGCGCCCGGAGACGCTCGGCGTGGAGGAAGCGCCGGAAGTACTCCTCGGTGAGCCTGCGGAATCGCTCCTTCTCGCGCGCTTCCGCCGCCGCGGTCTTCACCAGCCGGATCCCGGAGAGCGTCTCCTGTACGTGCGAAGTCACCTCGCCGCCCAGGTGGAGCACCTCCCGGTCCCGGCGGCGGAGCACGCCCACCAGCGGCCCCCAGATCACCATGGTGGCGGGGATCACCACGAAGGCCGCGAGGGTGAGCTTCCACGAGATGAGCAGCATGGCCGCCACGGCCACCAGGAACTCGAAGAGCGACGACACCAGACGCGAGAGTTCCGCCGTCACCAGCGTGCGGAGCTGCTCCACCTCCGTGGTGAGCCGGCTCACGATCTGACCCATGCGGACCCGCGCGAAGAAGGCGAGGTCCAGATCCACCAGATGGTCGTAGACGCGGCGCCGGAGGTCGCGATTGACGCCCTGCTCCGCCCTCGCCACCAGGTACGTGCGCGCGAAGTGCGCCGCGTTCTTGAGGGCGAACACCACCAAGATGAGCACGATGATCCGCCCGATGGCCACCAGCGGATCGCCGGAGAGGTCCACCCACCGGTAGACGGTGGCGTCCAGGAGGCGCCCCATGGCGGTGCCGCCGGACGCGGGCGGTGCGCCGCCGCTTACGAAGAGGGCCTCGATGAAGGGGATCAGGAGGACGTAGACCGCCGCGTCCAGCACTGCAAACACCGCGGTGGCTGCCATCGCCGCGGCGAAGACGTGCGCGTGGGGGCGCAGGAGCGCCAGCACCCGGAGCAGCGTCGCGCGGGAGCCGCCCCCCCTCCCGTCCATCAGCGGGGCGTGAGCCGCGCCACCGGCACGATCATCTCCTCCGGGCTGATCCCCCCGTGGAGGAAGGAGTTGCGATACCTGGCCTGGTACTCCCGGAGCTTCGTGGGATACACGAAGAAGTAGTCGTCCATCGCCAGGAGGTACGACATCCCCAGACCGCCACCGGGCAGTCGCAGATCCCGCGCGTCCTGGGTGAGGAACGCGGTGGTCGCCACCTCCGCCCGCAGATCCTGGCCGAACTTGTAACGCAGGTTGCTGGTGGCGTCCCGGCGGGCGAAGACGGTGGACGGGTTGTGGCAGAGGATGGAACCGTGGTCGGTGGTGAGTACCACGCGGTGCCCCTGACGCGCCGCTTCCTGCAGCACCTGGAACGCCGTGGATCGCTCGAACCAGGTGCGGGTGAGTTCCCGCAGCGCCGCCTCGTCGCGCGCCACCTCCATGAGGATGGGTGACTCGGAACGCCCGTGGGTCATGAGATCCACGAAGTTGAAGACCAGCGCCACCACGGTCCCCGGCGTGGTGAGCGCCGAGTTCACGCGCGCGCGCACCTGGTCGCCCTGGCGGTCGGTGAAGATCTTCTCGTAGTGCACCGGCACGTCGCGCCCGGTGAGCCGCTTCAACTGCTCCGTCAGGAGCGGCTCCTCGAACTGGTTGAGGCTCCCCTCGTCGTCGGACGTGTTCCACCAGTCGGGGTGGCGCGCGGCGATCTCGTCCGGGAAGAGACCCGAGAAGATGGCGTTCCGGGCGTAGGGCGTCGCGGTGGGGAGGATCGAGTAGTGGTGGGTTTCGTCGATCTCGAACCAGGGCGTGAGGAGCGGCTGGATGACCCGCCACTGATCCAGGCGCATGCAGTCCAGCACCACGAAGAAGACCGGCTCGGAATCCAGCCACGGCACGAGGAATTCGCGCACCAGGTCGGTGGAGAGGAGGGGCCGCTCTTCGTCGCCGCGCACCCAGTGCGGGTAGTGGTCCACCACCCACTGGCCGAAGTCCCGCCGGAGCTCCGTCATGAGCGCCGCCACGGTGTCCAGGAGTCCTTCCTCGCCCGCCTCCGAGAGCTGGATGTGCCAGTCGGTGAGTTCGGTGTAGAGCCGCACGAAGTCGGCGGGCCTGCGCGCTTCCTGCCGCCGCATGGTGAGCCGCCCGAAGCGGGCGGCGAAGTCCTGGGCCACCTGCTGCTGCCGGATGGTGGAGC
>WGEM01000527.1 GCA_015492755.1 Gemmatimonadota bacterium
GAATGATCTGATCCGTGGCCGCCAGCGTGACCCGCCCCCGCAGCACGCCACTCACCACCACCTTGCCCTCCACGTAGATGACCCCCTTGAACGACGGGTTCAGCTCGCGCCCCAGCGGGAAGAGGTACTCGGCGTCGGGCCTGCCCGCGATGGAGGAGTGCACCGCCCCTGGCCACTTGAGCCACTGGCCCTTCCCGTCGTTGGCCACGAACCCGCCGAAGATGGAGTCGGAGCCGCCCAGGTAGCAGCGCTTGCTCACGCTGCTGAGGGAAGCCCGCCAGTTGTCGGGTCCGCTGCTGGGGTGGTCCCGCGCCGACACGAAGGTGCTCCCGTGGTAGTGGCCGCACTGCTGTGAGTAACGCATCCCGTTGGAGGGGACGTCGCCCGACACCCAGCGGTAGTCGTTGGACTGATAGACCCGGAAGAAGCCCTCGTTCTCGCCGGTGACGCTCCCGTCTCCGTCGGTGTCGATGGCGATGAACTCGATGCGCATGTAGGCCTCGCCGCTCCCCGACGGGCCCCCGGCGGTAAACGCGGTGTTCCCCGTGGTGGCCTGCGCCTTGAGCTTGGTGAGCTCCGCCGTAGGCGGCATGGCGATGGGTGCGACGTTCTCCTCGTAGCCCTTCTTGAAGGTGCCGTACTGGGCGCCCTGCACAGTCTTGGCCGTCTTGGTCTCGTCGTGGAAGGTGGCGCCGGAGGAATAGATCTTCAGGTAGTCGTTGGTGTGCACCGGGCCGAAGATCTGGTCGCCGCCACCGAAGGAGATGTAGGAGGGTTCGATGTCGGTGAAGTAGGCGAACTTGGCGAAGCTCTCCTGAAAGACCTGGGCCCTCCGGATGGCCACGCCGCCGCCGTCGTCGCGCACCACCACCACGATGCTTCCGAAGACGCCGTACTGCCCCGAGGTGGAGCCCGTGGGCCCCACGTAGCTCCAGCGCCGCACGCCCGGGATGGTGCTCCCGTCGGCACGCGTCACCTCCACGCCGTTCTCGATGGTGTTGTATCCCTCCGCCGGGTAGAGGTTCTTGTCGGCGTTGATGCGGGCCCGGATGTATTCCAGGCCCTCCTCCGCCACCGCGTCCAGGAGGCTGTATCGGTCGTAGTACCTGTTGGACACGGTGTGCACCGAGCCCACCACCGCGGCGCCGGTGGCGATGAGCGCCACGATCACCACCACCAGCATCGTGGTGATGAGCGCGAAGCCTCCCTGGCGCGGCTGCTCCCGCTTGGTCGTGTTCGGCGTCGTGTTCATTTCAGTTCCTCCTCGTGTCGCCTGGGTGGCGACGCGTGTGGGTCTATGGGACCGCCACGACGCTCGACGCCGTGAGGCTCGAGAGCGTCGGTGTGCAGTCCTGGGCGGCGAGGCCGTACTCATAGGCCGTACCGGACTCCACCGCCGCGTCGTCGTAGGTGTAGCTGGCCGCCCCGGCGGGAATGGCCAGGTAGGGGTCGCCCCAGTCGGTGGCTCCAGGCGTCCGCCGCCAGATGACGTAGCGGACCACATCTCCCTCGCCCCCCGTCTCGTCGACGGCCGGCGACCACGTAAGGCGCACCGCCGGCTCGCCTCCCGCCAGCGTGATGGGGGTGGCGGTGAGACCCACGCCCAGGATGGGCGCGGATCCGCAGGTGGCGATGACGCCGAATCCCGCGTTGGGGAGTGCCACGAGGCGCGAAATCTGAACCGTCTGCTCCTGTGCGCCGGAGCGGCCGTTGGTGGCGCCCAGCGTGACGCGTACCGCCCGGACGGAGTCGGGGAGCGCCGACCTGCCGGTGTCCGCGGCGCTCGAGTGGATCCACGCCGAGTGGTGCAGGGGGATGAGGCTGTCAGGAACCTGGAAGAGCGTCGTGGCGCCCGAGCCGTCGTCGCCCACGCGCTCGTAGCGGAAGAACGGTTCGGTTCCCACCTTCAGGAGGTTCCGCGCCACCACCTCCGGAGCGTTGTTGTTCACCTGGCGGAAGAGCACGTAGTCGTCCGACCTGGAGGTGCTGGAGTCCGCGCGGAAGTAAAAGATGATGACCTCGGCGGGGCTCCGGACGCCCGGCGTGGACTCGTACGTGGTGTCGGGGAAGCTCACCGACGCATTGGGGATGCTGAATGCGCCGATGGGGGCCGTCACCTGGCCGGAGGGCGCGTCCGGGTCGTAGAAGACGGCGAACGGATCATTCTCGATGTTGGTGGCGTAATCCGCCGAGAACACCACCACGTCGTCGTCTCCGTAGTAGAGCGTCGGCTGAGCGCCGGGAACGTTGGTGCCCAGCGTCTCCAGGTCCTGGCTGAGGGCGCTCACGGCGTAGCGGAGGTTGCGGAGCGCCACCAGCCGGTGGATGGCTCCCTGAAAGGCGGTGTTCTGCTGCGCCATGAAGGCCACCGCGGTGGTCACCACCACACCGAAGATGGTGATGGCGATGAGGAGTTCCACCAGCGTCATTCCTGCGCGGCTTCGCGGAATGACCTGTCTGAGACGGGTGATCATGATGCCGTCCTGATGGTTTCACGCACCACGGGCTCCGGCAGCGGCGCGCCGCTCACCGTGACGGTGATCCACTTGTAGTCCAGCGGCGGAGTCGTCTGCTGCACGTGCTTGATGGTGGTGATGCGGTCGATCCCCTCGATGCCGAGGATGTCTTCCTCGGTACCGCCGTAGAGCGTGTCGAGGGCTCCGTAGCGGGGATCGAGCGCGATGCGGGTCAGGCGATCCTCCACAGAGGCCAGCGCCAGGGCCCTGAGCTCCGCGTTGGCGGCGCTCGTGCTGAGCTGGCCCGCCGAGATCCCGATGCCCAGGATGGCGGTGGAGAGGATCACCAGGGCCACGATCACTTCGATGATGGTGAAGCCCCGATTCCGGGTGTTCAGCATGATTCCTCCCAGCTTCCCGTCCGGTACGAGTAGCACCGCACCTCTCCAGTGGCGCGCTCGATGGTGAGCGCCCGTACGGCCTCGGTGGAGCTGGCGAGCGACCCCTCGACGGGCCGGAGGTAGATGGCGCCGGAGGTGCTGGCACTCCCGTTCCGGTGAAACGTCAGGACCGGGTCGCCCGTCTGCGGCGCGAAGGTGATGGCCGCACCACCCTCCGGGAGCGCCGGTGCGGCGCCGCGGTCGAAGCCGATGGTTTCCGGAAGCTGGACGAGGCGGTAGTTCTCCCCATCGTCCTGCTCTCCGTCGTTGTCGTTGTCTTCCAGGATGGTGTAGGCGCGGTCGTCGACGT
>WGEM01000528.1 GCA_015492755.1 Gemmatimonadota bacterium
GGCGGCGGCGGACGCCCATCCGGAGGTCCGCGCGAGCTGGGAGCGCATGCTGGCCTGGGTGCGCACGCTGCGGGCCACCGAGGCGGTCCGCTTCCGGTGGGCGTACCTGGCGGCGCTGGACGACGCCGGGGTCACCGGCCCGGCGCGCACCGTGCGATTGGTGGCGGCGGAGGAGTCCTTCGCCCGCGAGGCGCCGGAGCGCGTCGCGGCATACGATGGGGTGGAGGAGCTGGTGGTGGCGGCGCTGGAGCTCCACGATCTCCTGGTGGAGCTGGCGGGCCGGATCCGGTACGAACCGGCGCGTAGCGCGCGGCTCTCCGCGGATCCCGTGCTGGAGGCGGCGGGTGATTCTGAAGCCCAGGAACTCCTGGAGGCGGCGCTGGACCGGGTCACCGGCGCCATGGCCGCCGACGCCGGGGGCCCCGGTTCGAGGGACCGGGTCCTGCCCTGGGCGCGGGAGCGGATCGCCCGGGCGCTCGGCTACGGGGGCTGAGGGGCGGCCCGCCGGAGCGGGCCGTCCCCGGCGCCACCGTGGCGTTCAGATGAAGACCACCTGCGCGCCGTCGGCTTTCTCCCAGAAGTCCATGGCGGTGAGGCTCCCCTTCACCTGGGGCACCAGATCGTCCTCGGTGAGGCCGAACATGTCCATGGCCAGCTGACACGAGTAGAGTTCGGCGCCGGCTTCGTCGAGGATCTCCAGCATCTCCGTCACGTCGGGGATGTCCAGTTCCTCCATGCGCTTCTTCATCATCTTCGTCACCAACGCCTCCATCCCCGGGAGCCCTGCCAGCGAGTGCGGCAGGGGGCTGGACGGGTTGCCCAGGATCCCGGCGTGGAGATGATTCACCTTCTTCTTCGTGATGACGTCCAGGCCCCAGAAGGTGAAGAAGATCATGGCGTCGATTCCCATCATCCGCGCCGCGTTGGCCAGGATGAGGCCGGGGTAGGCCATATCCAGGCTCCCCTTGCTGCAGATGATGGCCACCTTGCGCTTGGTCTCCGGTTCCGAACGAACCTCGTCCGCGCCTGCGGGTTCAGTGACCCGTTCCTGTTCCATGACGGTGTTCATCAGACGCACCCCTTGGGTTTGGGAAGTCCAGCGATCTTGGCTGCCAGGATGCCGGGACCCTTCGGGAAGAGCTGATACATCTCCCTCGTGGGGATCCCGGTCTGCTTCGTAATGCGGCGCACCGTGGGTGACCGGCCGGTCTCCTCGAAGTCCTTCCTGCAGAACTCGATGACCTCCCAGTGCCGGTCGGTGAGTTCGATTCCGTTCTGGCGCGCCAGCTCCTGGGCGATCTCGCGGTTCCACGCTGCGGGATCCACCAGGAAGCCCTCGTCGTTCAGTTCCACCGGCGTACCTGCAAGGACCGTCGTGGTCATGATTCACCTCGGGCTCAGGAGGCGGCGCCCGCCGCCTCGGGTTCGTGATGGGACCTCATACCTGCGTCTCCTGCACCGGTCTCGCCGGAGCCCGTGTCGGGTGCCGGCTCGTCCTCCGCACCCAGCTCCTTTGTGACCGCCAGCAGCACCGAGAGGCCGCGGCGTACGTCGGGATCCCGGAGCGCCCGGAAGAGTCCCGTCTTCCGGCGGCTCGCTTCCTCCGCGTGCTGCAGCGCCAGCGCAGCCCG
This sequence comes from Gemmatimonadota bacterium, assembly GCA_015492755.1. Taxonomy (GTDB): domain Bacteria; phylum Gemmatimonadota; class Gemmatimonadetes; order Longimicrobiales; family Gaopeijiaceae; genus S146-37. The sequence goes on from WGEM01000528.1 coordinate 1,632, forward strand.
GTTGGCCACCTCCAGCGCCTCCGGCTGCGTGAGATTGCGCACTGTCTCCAGGATCCGGACGATGTTGTCTCCCAGGAGCCGCACGTCCTCGTCGGTGAAGGAGGTGGCCACCCGCTCCACCAGGCGGAGCGACGCACGGGCGAAGCCGAGGGCTCCGGCCCGGTCCAGCTCGTGCAGTTTCTTCTTTGCGGCTTCGCCCGCGCCTTCCACCGCCGGCCAGAGGTCCTCGCCCAGCTCCGTGGCGGCGTCCAGGACGCGCGTGATCCGATCCATCTGCGCCTCGATGCGGGCGAGCCTGGCCTCGATGCCGGCCAGCGCGTCGGTGCCGGCCGTCGGGGTCGTCGTCACGGTGTTCATGCGGCCTCCTCCTTCCCGTAGAGGGAGAGCTGCGACTCCACCAGCGGGATCTCACGTCCCGCCAGGAGCTGATTCCAGTAGACCCAACGGAAGGCCATCTTCCCCCAGTGGTTGGCCTCGCTCTCTTCCAGCAGCTTGAGCGGGCCCACGCCGGGAAGTGGGAAGCGGCCGGGCAGCGGCTCCGTCTCGTAGTTGAAGTCGATGAGGACGGCCTTGCCGAACCCGGTCTCGATGAAGCAGTTGGCGTGCCCGTCGAAGGAGGGGAGGAGCGCCCGGCCCTCGATGGCGCGCAGCATGTTCTCCTCCACAACCGGGCCCTGGAAGTGAGCTACGGAGCCCGCCTTGGAGGACGGGAGGTCGGTGGCGTCTCCCATGACGAAGACGTTGTGCCACTCTCTGGACTGCAGCGTGTGGAGATCGGTGGGGACGAAGGCCAGCTCGTCGCCCATCTCCGAGCGCTCGATCATCTCGCTGCCCATGTTGGTGGGGATGGAGACCAGCAGATCGTAGGGGACCTCCCGGTCGTCCCAGCTCCTGAGGACGCGGGCCTCGCCGTCCACCTCCGCCGCGTTGAAGAGCGTCTCCACGGCGATCCCCTTTCGCTCCAGGAGGTCGCCCAGCATCGCCGCGGCGCGCGGCTTGGTGAAGGCACCGTCCAGCGGTGTGGCGTAGACCAGCTCCACCCGGTGGCGCATGCCCTTCCGATGGAAGTACCAGTCCGCCAGGAAGAGGAACTCCAGCGGCGCCACCGGGCACTTGATGGGCATCTCCTGAACGTTCAGCACGAGGCGTCCGCCCTCGAACCGCTCCAACGCGCCGGCCAGCGCCATCGCACCGTCCAGCGTGTAGAAGTCGAAGGCGGTCTCCCGCCACCCCGCACCGGTGAGGCCTTCCAGCTCATCCGGTGCGATCCGGCTCCCCGTGGCGATGAGCAGGAAGTCGTACGGCAGCTCCGTGCCGTCGGTGAGCCGCACCCGGTCCCGTGCCGGCTCCACCGCCTCCACCTCGGAGAGCACCAGTTCTACGCCCGGAGGGACGTACCGGCTGCGGGGCCGCACCACGTCCCGCTCCCGGTAGATGCCGAAGGGGATGAAGAGGAGCCCCGGCTGGTAGAGGTGTCGGTCGTCACGGTCCACCACGGTGATGGACCACTCGTCCGGGTCCAGGCGGCGCCGGAGCTTCGCCGACATCATGGTGCCGGCGGTGCCCGCGCCCAGGATCACGATCCTCTTCATGGCCATCCTTCCTTTCGTCCAGCGAGGCCGGGGCCTCGCGGGTTCAGAGTCCGTACTCCCGCATCTTCCGCCACAGCGTCGTCCGGCTGATGCCCAGGATCCGCGCCGCTTCGGTCCTCCGGTACCGCGCGCGCTCCAGCGCGTCGCGGATCTGCGCAGCCTCTTCGGAACCCTCCGCGCCGGGCGCCGCCAGCGGCCGGACGAACTCCAGGGCGCCGGCGGGACGGCCCTCGGTGTCGCGGAAGACCCTGCCCGACTTCTTCACGCGTGCCACCGACCCGTCGGCGGTATGGAGCTCGACGGTTTCGTCGCGCACCTCGCCACGCTCGAACACGGTGCGGCCCTTCAGGCAGGCCGCACACCGGTGGAGCGTGAGGCATGAGCGGCCCACCACGTCCTCCGCCCGGAATCCCGTGAGCCGCTCCATCTCCGGGCTCACCCAGACGACGTCACGCCGGGCGTCCACCTCGAAGCATGCCAGCCCGGTGAACTCCAGGATCTGGTGGGTGGCGGCGTCCAGGGGGAGGGTGGTGCGATCCATGGTGTCGCTCCGGTGGAACGGGCTGTTTCAACCTCCGGTAACACGTTGATTCAACGACGTGGCGGAGTCTGTCGGAACAATCCCGGTAGGGCCGTCGGGCGGAGGTGGATCGGCGGGGTGCGGGGATGACCCAGGGAGCTCGGGGCTGCGCGCCGGGGGACGGTTCCATCGCTTGGCGCTCGTTGCCCCACCAACACCTCCACACCCCTCCTGATGCCCGGATTGCAGACGCTTCAGGCCGCCGCACCGCCGCTCCGGGCGAAGGTCATCGACCCCACCCGCTGCATCGGCCGCCCCGTCTGCAC
>WGEM01000529.1 GCA_015492755.1 Gemmatimonadota bacterium
CTCTTCGTGGGGCGGGGCGACCTCACGCTCGCGGGCGCCCGCCTCTTCGGAATGGTGGTAGCCGCCGGGACGGTGACACTGGTGGACGGCGCGGAGATCACCGGCCTCGTTCGCGCGCACGCGTTGCGGTTCGACGGGGCGGGCCGCGTGGAGGCCTCGGCCTGCTGGGCGGCGGCGGCGCTTCAGGCGCCCGCGCTCACGCTCCCCGTGCGTCTGGGCGGCGGCTCATGGTTGGGGCCGGTGGCGGCGCTCGCCGTCCGTCCTCCGCCTGTGCCTGGAGGATGAGCGCCCGGAGGAGCCGGTTCCTGAGGTTGCCCGCTTTGCGCGTGGTTCGCGGCGCCAGCCGATCCATCGCCACCTGGGCGGCGGTGGGCCGGCCCGTGCGCAGGTACGCCACCACCGAGGCGTCCAGCAGCACGTGGGGGGAGACCCAGTTCCGTCCTGCCGCCACCAGCGGGATGAGCCGATCCGCAGCCTCCGCCACCTTCGGCCAGTCGAAACGGGCGAGACCGTGGTGGAAGTCCACCGCGGCCCGGGCTTCAGGAGGCGCCTCCCACCGGTCCAGGTACCGGTAAACCGGCCGGTAGAGTGTCTCGTTCACCCACCCCGTGGTGCCCCAGTTGAGTTCGCGTTCCACGCGCTCGAATGCCGACGCGAAACTCTCCCATCCCCGGTACGGCGGGAGGTCACGAAGCTCCAGGAAAAAGTTCCGCACGTTGATGAGCGACTCGCTCCACGCCAGGAACTGGATGGGAGGAGCGGCTCCTCCTTCCGCCAGCGCCTTCCTGAGCCACGCCGCCTTGCCCCAGTCCACGAAGGGCCCCACGCCGCGAGCGCTGGGCAACCGGAAGGGCACGGGTCCCTGTCGCTCCTCGGCCAGTACGCGCCTCAGATCCAGACGATTCGCGCTGAAAGAATACATCCCCTCGGCATATCCGCTCTCCAGGCGCGCGCGCTCGGCGCCCGCCTCCAGCACCGGATGGAAGTCGGAGTTCGCGCGCACGGCGCCGTCGTCCAGGAGGGGCCGGAAGGTGCGTTCGTCGAACATGACCAGAGACGACATGAGTTCGGGCGCCAGCGGGGGGGCGCCCAGCATGATCTCCCGCACACCGGCGGCCCCCACCACCGACCAGTCGGGTTCGGGAAAGCGGGCGCCGTTGGTGGCCACGATGGCCAGGTCCATGTCACCCACCCGGTAGCCGCGGTAGTGCTCGAAGGCGTCGTCCACGGCGGCGAGCACGGTGAGGACGAGATCGTCGTTCATCTCGTACATCTGCATCCACTGTACCAGCACGCCGTCCCGGGAGAGAAACTCGCGGGCGCGGTGGTAGAATTCGCGCGTGAAGAGGCTCGCGACGCCACTCACCCACGGGTTGCTGGGCTCCAGGAAGATCAGGTCGAACCGCTGGCGGGTGTAGGCGAAGAACGACTTGGCGTCGTCGAAGGCGAAGGTGGAGCGCGGGTCCTCGAATACGCTCCGGTTGGCGGGGTAGAACACGAAGGAGCCCTCTACCATGGCGGGCTCGATCTCGATGTTGACGAGACGCCCCAGCCGGTCGCTGGTGAGGAGCGTGGTGCCCGTCATGCCCGACCCGTGACCCACATTGGCGGCGGAGCGTGCGTCGGGGACGTGGGCGAGCCCCACCAGGGGCGCAAGCACCTGCGTCATGAAGTCGCGGCCCGGCTCCACCGCGGTGGGCGGGAGTGTGTCCCGACCCTCCACGTACCAGCGCGCGCCGAGGGAGGCGTCGGGCTTGCCGTTTGTGCTGATGACTAGCAGCCCTGAGGCGGTGTCCACGTGGGCCGAAATGGTGGCGGTACGCCCGTCCTTGTAGTAGAGGGACCGCCATTCACCCGGTTCCGGTACCCGGGCGTAGCGGTACACCCCGCTGGTGAGCGTCACCTGGTCGAGACGCACGCCCCATGCGACGGTGAGGAGCACGCCGCCCGCCGCCAGCGCCGCCACCAGCGTGGAGCGGCGCCGGGGTGCCGGAAACCGTGCCAGAAGCCACAGTCCCAGCGCCGCGTCCAGCGTCGCCCCCGCCACGAGAAGTCCCTTGAGTCCCAGGAGGGGGAGGGCCACCAGGCCGGAGACCGCGGCGCCCAGCACGGCCCCCACGGTGTTTACGGCATACACGCGCCCGATGGCCTCCTCACCCGCCCCGGTACGGATGAGTGTGGAGGTGATGGCAGGGAGCGTCATCCCCGCCAGGACGGTGGCGGGGAGCATGACCGCCAGGCACATGGCGTAGCGGGCCAGGTCGAAGCGAAGCATGCCCATGGGCGTGGGCTCGTAACCCCGGACCAGCGACGCCATGACGGGGAACAGCTCCATGTACACCGGGAGCGTGGCCACCGCGGCAATCCCCATGGCCACCTGGATCCAGCCCACCAGTCGCTCCGGGCGGTGGTGGCGGTCGGCGGCCCGGCGTACCAGGAGGGCGCCCAGAGCCAGACCCACGAGGAACGCCGAGAGCATGAGATCGAAGGAGTGGGTGGCGGAGCCCAGGAGGAGGGAGAGCATCCGGATCCAGCCGATCTCGTAGCCGAAGGACGCCACCGCCGTCCCGAAGGCGACGGTGAGCATCACCGCCAACAGCGGCGCGCCGGGGCGCGCGGAGGAGGCGGCTCCGGCGGCTCCGGACCGTGGAGCGTCCGGGAGCGGTTCGGGTTCCCGCGGCAGGGACGAGCCCACGGCAGGGGCCGCACCCGGGGCGCCTCGAAGCGCGCCGAATACCAGCGCCGCCGCCGCCAGGTTGAGGGCGGCCGCCGCGAAGGATGTGCCCGGCAGGCCCAGCGTGGGAATCAGCGCGAAGCCCGCCAGCGCCACGCCCGCCGCACCGCCCAGGGTGTTCCAGAGGTACGCGGTGGCGACACCACCCCCGGGACGCTCGGGGTCCGCCCGGACCAGGCCGGCGGCCATGAGCGGGAAGGTGGCGCCCAAGAGCATCGCCTGCGGCAGGATGAGGAGGCCGGAGAGGGCCCAGCGCACGCTGCCCACCACTGGAGCGGAGGCCAGAACCGGGAAGAGATGCTCGTACGCCAGCTCCGTGACCCCCACGAACGCCGCGGGGAAGAGGAGCCCCGCTCCCGCCAACGCGGCCTCCACGCCCACGTACCAGAGCAGCGGGCTCCTGAGCCGCCGGGACCGCTCCCCCACCGCGGCGGCGCCCACCGCCATCCCGCCCAGATACACCGCAAGGACCAGCACCTGGGCGTAGGCGCTGTGACCCACGAAGATCCCGAGATACCGGCTCCAGAGCACCTCGTACGTCAGGCCGGCCACTCCGGAGCACACGAATGCGATGTACAGCCAGGCTTGACGCAGCGTCATGGGCAGGGGCGAGATGGGATGCGGGGGATGGGCGCAGAGCCGTGTGGCGGTGCGGAAGAACCTACCGAGTGCCGGCGCGCCATCCCGAACCAGGTGCGGCAGAGATTGGCGATGAACGGCAAAAATGTACAGGCGAAGTGCTTTCGGTGGCTCACGAACTGCCGCAATATTGAATCTCGACGTGGCACGGAACTTGGTGTACAGGGCCCCGGACGCGCGCCTGAGAGGAGCTCCATGAGCAGAACACGAAGGGGATTCACGTTGATGGAGCTCGTCATCGCGCTGCTCATCGGGAGTATCCTCACGAGTATCGCGCTGTCGAGTTTCGGCAACAGCACGGCGCGCCTGGCGGTTCGGGGCGCCCGTAACGCCTTCGTCTCACTGCACGCCCGGGCACGGGCCAGCGCCATCGAGCGGGGCACCAACGCCGTGCTCTTCGTCGACATTCAGGCCGATACCGCGGCAGTGGTGCGGCAGGACACGGTGATTGCCTCGGTGGATTTCATGAACGAGCACGACGTCGATCTGGTGAACTCCAATACTCGTCTCATCCTCTGCATGAGTCCTCGGGGCTACGCCGATGAGGACTGCACGAACTTCTCCTCGGCGCAGACGCTCCTCTTCGTCTTCCGGAACGGGAGCGATACCGTCTCCGCCGAGATTCTCCCCCTGGGCCAGATCGTATTCTGATGGACACAACCGCGCGAGAGGAGACGATCCCCCGGACGAGAGCCGGCTTCACGGTGGTGGAAATCATCATCGCCGTGATCGTGCTGGCCTTCGGGATTCTGGGCATGGCGGGCACCACCGCGTACGTGGTGCGCAACGTGACGCTGGCGGACGCCACCGCCAAGCGCGCCCAGGCGCTTCAATCGGTCATCGAGCGGCTGCGGGCGGCGGGCTACGATTCGCTGGCCGTCGGCAGCCTGGGCACGGGGAGCGACTCCGTGGGCCCCTTCGCGGTGAAGTGGTCCACGACGGTGGACGGCACCCGGTCGGTGCTGGTTACCATCGTCACGTCGGGACCGGGCCTGGCCTCGGTGCCGGGGAGCGCACCCATCCTGAGCAATCAGGTGGTGGATACCTTCACGTACCGGGTCATCCGGCCATGACACGCCAGAATCGGGACGGGTTCACCCTCGTCGAGCTCATCGTCGTCACCGTGCTGGGAGCGGTGCTCATCGCCGCCGCGCTGCAGGTGCTCATCACGAATCAGCGAACGTACACGGCGCAGAGCGCGCAGATCACCGGCGCCCAGGCGGTGCGGGCGGCGCTGGACATCCTCAGCGCCGAGCTGCGCGAGATCAGTCCACGGGGCGGGGATCTGATCACCATGGACTCCGACGAGTTGAGTATTCGCGCCCAGCGTAAGGTGGGACTCGTCTGTCACGACACCGTCATGGGCGTCGCCACGCGCAGGGTGCTCAAAGTGGGCGACTGGTTCGAGGTGGACGATTCCGCGTTCGTGTTTGCGGACAACGACGGGACCAGCGCCGACGACGACGCATGGATCCTCACGAGGATCACCGA
>WGEM01000530.1 GCA_015492755.1 Gemmatimonadota bacterium
CTCATGACCATCGACGTCCCCCAGGACGGCTTCCCGCCGGCACACCATCTGGGGGTGGCGCGGGCGGTGGCGCGGGCGGTGGCGCCCCACACTGCATCGCCCGCCGAGTTCCTGCAGCGGATGAACGACGCCATGTCCGATGCGGCGGTGGAGGGTCTGGATCAGTTCGTCCAGCTGGGCGTGCTCATGGTGGGTGCCGACGGCGTCGCCTGGGCCAGCGCGGGGCGCGTGCCCGGCGGCATCATTCGCCGCGACGGTGCCTTCGAGCAGTTCGGGGCGCACGGCCCTCCGCTTGGGATGATGCCGGGATTCAAGTACCGCTCGCAGCGATTCTCGATGGGAGCGGGAGACACGGCCTTTGCGCTCTCCCACGGGAGTCAGGGCCTCTTCCTGGGCGCGGCGGACCTCATCGCCCAGCTCCACGGTAAGCCTGCAGGGGAGATCGTGGCTTCGCTCCACAAGGCCATCCGAAAGGCGCAGGGCGACGACCGGACCGAAACCTCGGTCCTGTTCGTGCGCCGACACTGATGGTACGCGGGGCCGACGCCATCCGGAACGGATGCTACCGCGGGACCGAGGAGGTTTGATGGCAGTCACGGAAAAGGCCGTGCGCGACGCCTTGAAGACGGTGAAGGACCCCGAGCTGGGGCTGGATCTGGTGGTGCTGGGACTCGTCTACGATATCGAGGTGGAGGGTGGTGATGTGCGCGCCACCATCTCGCTCACCTCGCCGTTCTGCCCGGTGGCGGGTCAGATCGTGGACGATGCCCGCGCCGCCATCGAAGGCGTGGAGGGCGTGGAGAAGGCGGAGGTGGAACTCACCTTCGATCCGCCCTGGACGCCGGAGCGCATGAATCCCCTCATCCGCTCCAGCCTGGGGCTGTAGCCCGCGAGGGCACCGGGGAGCCGGGTGGCGCCGCCCGCCCTGGTCTCCGCCGCCGCCGGCATCATATTACACAACCGCCGTTGATCGGGGCGGGAGTGTCAGACAACGGAGGAATCATGGCCGCGTTCACCGAAGAAGAACTCATCCGGAAGGTCCAGGAGGGCTACATCGTCGAGTCTCCGGATGAGATGACGGAGGGTTACCGCAAGGCGCTGAAAGTGCAGCTCACCGTCCAGGCCGACACCGAGCTCATGAGCGCGCCGGCGTACTGGATGGCGGCGCGTCACGCGCCCTCCACCAACACCCAGGTGAGCGCCCACGCCATCATCCAGGACGAGCTGGCGCACGCCAACATCGCGTACCGTCTCCTGGAGGACATCGGGGAGTCCAAGGAGCATCTCGTGTACGGGCGTGAGCCCCATGAGTTCAAGCACCCCTACGGCTTCGACCAGCCGCTGGACAACTGGGCGGAGCTGGTGGTGGCCAACGGGTTCTTCGACCGCGCCGGCATCACGCTCCTCTCCGACGTCTACGAGAACACGTCGTACGGTCCCCTGAAGCGCGCGCTGGTGAAGGTGGATATGGAGGAGACCTTCCATCTCCGCCACGGCGAGGTCTGGATGCGCCGGCTGGCGAAGGCCGGCGGCGAGGCCCGGGAGCTCCTGCAGCGCGCCGTGGACTGGATGTTCCCCATGACCATCGAGTGGTTCGGGCTCCCCGACGACCTCAAACGGCATTCGGGCCAGCTCGACTACCGGCTCAAGGGCCTCACCAACGACCAGCTCCGCCAGGTCTGGATGTCCTCCACGGTGCCCCTCTGTGAGCAGCTCGGCCTCGACGTGCCTGCCCACTGGGACGACGAGGCGGAGGCATACGTGCTGGAGTACCCCTTCCCGTGCCGGTACGACCCGGAGGCGAAGCGGTGGCTCTTCGAGGAAGGGGAGATCACCTGGGATGAGGTGTTCGAGCGCTGGAAGCAGCGCGGCCCCATGAACGAGATCTACGTGGAGTCGGTACAACGCTCCCGCAGTCAGGTGGCGCGCTGGCTGGCGGGGACGGTGGCGGCGTGAGCGACGCGAGCTCCACGCGCAGGCTGGACATCGGCCTGCCCCCGGCGCTGCGCACGCACAAGAGCGGCGGCCGGGACCTCTGGTCGCCGCCGCGCACGGAGCGGCCCGACGATCCCGAAGCCGCGGTCCGGGAGGCACTGAACGAGGTCCTGGACCCGGAGATCCCCATCAGCCTGGTGGAGCTGGGCCTGGTCTACGGCGTCCAGGTGGAGGGCAGCACGGCGAAGGTGAAGCTCACCTTCACCGCCACGGCCTGCCCCTGCATGGAGTTCATCCGCGAGGACATCACCGACCGGCTGCTCCGGGAGCCGTGGTTGGAGCGGGTGGAGATCGAGGAGGTCTGGAGTCCGCCCTGGACGCACGAGCGGATCACCGAGGCGGGACGACGCAAACTCGCGCGCCTGGGCGTGCGGGCCTGAGCGAGGGAAAGGGGATCACGGATGCTGGAACACGTCTACGACGTCTTCGCCCGGAAGGGCCGGGGGGACAAGCTCTGCCACATCGGCTATGTGGACGCCCTGGACGATCGCACCGCCAGGGTCTACGCCTGGACCACCTACTCGGAGGAGACGTGGTTCGAGATGGTGGTGGTGCGCCGCGACCACATCGTTCCCGTGAACCGGCCCGGAGCGATCACCGTGGCGCGCGACGGAGGTGAGACATGAGCGACTTCGTCGACGTGGGAGCCCTCAGCCCCGAAGCCCGCAAGGCGCTGGAGGTCTGGATCCTGGGCCTCGCCGACTCCAAGCGCCTCATGGGCATCCGCTACTCCGACTGGATCCTGGGCGCTCCGTCCATCGAGACGGGCATCGCCACCTCGTCCATGGCTCAGGACGAGTGGGGACACGCCCGCCTCCTCTACGCCATGCTCAAGACGCTGGGAATCGATCCCGTCCCGGTGGAGCATGACCGTCCGGCGGAGGCCTACTGCAACGTGGGCGCGCTGGATGCCCCGGCGGAGGACTGGGCGGACGAGGTGGCCTGCATGGCGGTGGTGGACGGGGCACTCTCCGTGGCGCTGGACGCCTTCGGGAGCGGCCGCTTCGAGCCTGCCGCCCAGCGCGTGCCCAAGATGCTCGCCGAGGAGGATTTTCACGCCAGCCTGGCCGACGCGTGGTTCCGCCGCCTGGCGGACGGCACCGACGAGGCGCGCACCCGCCTCGCCGAGGCCACCAGGAGGGTGCTCCCCTCCGTACTGGCGTGGCTGGGCACCGAAGACGGGTCTCGCCGTGTGCTGGTGGAGGAGGGGATCATCCGCGCGCCGGGAGAGAGCGCCGGGGTGTTCCGGGACACGCTTCATGAACTCCTGGCGGTGGGCGGTCTGGATCTCGACGACGTGATGCCCGAAGAGAATTGGGATCCGGACCGCGCCCGCGTTCCGG
>WGEM01000531.1 GCA_015492755.1 Gemmatimonadota bacterium
CATCTCCTCCATCCGCACCAGGTAGCGGTCGTAGCAGTCGCCGTGCTCGCCCACCGGGACCTCGAAGTCGTACGTCTCGTAGTCGTAGTAGGGCTGATCCTTGCGCACGTCGTACGGCACACCGGAAGCCCGGAGATTCGGCCCGGTGAGACCGTAGTTGATGGCGTCCTCGGCGCTGATGACGCCCACGCCCTGCGTACGGCCGATGTGGATCTGATTGCCGGTGAGGAGCCGGTCCACCTCGTCCAGCGTGCGCGGGAAGTTGTCCAGGAATTCCTGGAGTCCCTCGATCCACCCCTCCGGGAGGTCCGCCATCATCCCGCCGACGCGGGTGGCGGAGGTGGTGATCCGGGCGCCGGTGTAGGCCTCGTGCAGCTTGTAGATCTTCTCCCGCTGCTGGAAGCAGTACAGGAAGGGCGTGAAGGCCCCCACGTCGATGGCGGTGGTCCCCAGCCAGAGGAGGTGCGAGAAGATCCGGTCCATCTCCATGAGGATCACCCGCACCACCTTGCAGCGCTCGGTGACCTCGATGCCCATGAGCTTCTCCACCGACATGACGTAGGCGCAGTTGTAGATGAGCGGCGCCAGGTAGTCCATGCGGTCGGTGAGGGGGACGATCTGGTTCCAGGTGCGATACTCCCCCAGCTTTTCGAACGACGAATGGAGATAGCCGATGTGGGGGACCACCTTCATCACCGTCTCCCCGTCCAGCTCGCACACCAGCCGGAGCACCCCGTGCGTCGCCGGGTGCTGCGGCCCGATGTTGATGAGCATGTGCTCGGTGTGCAGGTCGGGCTCGGGGAGATCGATGGGGGAGATGGGGCTCGCCACCGGGCGGCCGTCGGGCCCCATTTCGGGGTTTCGCCCGACGCGGAATTCCACGGTCTTCGTGCTCACGACTCAGCCTCCTCCGCCGCCTGCTCCGGCTGGGCCGGCGGCAGCGTCCCCGGTTCGACGGGATAGAGTTCCTGGGGCTCGCCCCCGAGGCGGATCTCCTCGTCGAAGTAGTAGTGCTCCACCTCCTGGGCCAGCGCGCGGCGCGTCTGTTCGGCGCGGGTGAAGCGGCCGCGAAGGGGGAAGTCCTTCCGGAGCGGATGCCCCTCGGCGTAGTCGTGGGGCATGAGGATGCGGCGCAGGTCCGGGTGGCCGCGGAAGGTCACGCCGAAGAGGTCGAAGACCTCACGCTCCAGCCAGTTGGCCGACTTCCAGAGGTCGTAGACGCTGTCGATCTCCAGCGCGTCCAGGGGGAGGGCGCAGCGCACCCTCAGCTTCCTCAGATACCGGGTGGAGAAGAGCTGGTAGACCACCTCCACGGGACGACCGTGCCCGTAGTCGATTCCGGTGACGTCGGAGAGCATGTCGTAGTGCTGTTCCGGGTCGTCCCGGAGCCAGCCCAGGATCTCCACGTTCCGGGCCGGATCGATCCACACCACGTGCTGGTCTCCGGCGTAGACGCGGTGGTACAGCACGGCGTCGCCGAAGCGCTCCGGGAGCGCTTCCACGCTGGGATGGCCCACCGGGTCGGGCTCCTCACCCTCCGGAGGCGTCCGTGAGGCGGCGGCAGGGCGCGGCCCCTCCGCAACGGCGTCCAGACCGGCGGACCTCGTCTCGTCGCTCATGGGCGGCTCAGGGAAGCAGATCGTCGGAGGTGGGGGCGGGTGGCGGCACCGTGCCGTCGTAGAGCCGCTCCTGCTGCGTCGAGTTACCGAAGGGGCCGGTGAGTCCCTCGATGGTCTCCGCGTCGGCGCGGGGACGCCCGGCCTGGAGCGGGTCCTCGGCGCGCAGCTCGTAGTGCCGCGTCAGCGACTCCTCCCGGATCTTCTCCTGGATCATCATGAGCCCGTAGATGAGCGCCTCCGGACGGGGCGGACAACCGGGAATGTAGACGTCCACGGGCACGATGGTGTCGATGCCCTGCACCATGGAGTACACGTCGAAGACTCCGCCGGAACTGGCGCAGGCCCCCATGGAGACGCACCACTTGGGCTGCGGCATCTGGTCCCAGATCCGCCGCAGCACCGGGGCCAGCTTGTACGGCACCCGCCCCGCGCAGATGAGGACGTCCGCCTGCCGCGGGGAGAAGGACATACGCTCCATCCCGAAGCGCGCCAGATCGAAGTTGGACGCCGCCGACGCCATCATCTCGATGGCGCAGCAGGCGGTGCCGAAGGGCATGGGCCAGAGTGAATTCCGCCGCCCCCAGTTCACGATCCAGTCGATCTTGCTGGTGAGGAAGGTGGGCGAACCGGGGCCGAAGATGCCGCCGGACTTCGCCGCGGGACCGGAACCGGGCAGGATGTTCCTCAATCCCATTCGAGGCCTCCCTTTTTCCACTCGTACAGAAGACCCACGGCCAGCACGCCCACGAAGATACTCATGGCCAGGAACGGCCCCCAGCCGAGATCACGCATGCGTACCGCCCACGGGATGAGAAAGATGGTCTCCAGATCGAAGACGATAAAGCTGATGGCCACCATGTAGAACTTCACGGAGAAGCGGTGGCGCGTGCTGCCCAGCGGGACGATACCCGACTCGTAGGGCATCAGCTTCTGGGGCGTGTCGCGGCGGGGGTTGAGGATGTGGCTCGCCACCACCATGCCGATGGCGTTGAGCACCGATACGCCGAAGAGGAGGAGGAGGGGGAGATAAGCTCCCGTCATGGCGCCGCCGGGTTTGTGAAATCGTTCACGAACAGACGCGAAAAGGTACCCGACGCGCCGAGGAGGTGTCAACCGGACAACACCCCGAAAAACGGTGCATTTCGGGCGGTTTGCACGCACTGCGGCAGGCCGTCTATCTTCCGCCCGCCGCCGTTGCGTCCACCCCGAGGATCGGCACGGAGGGCGAGCCGCTGAACCCCAGCCACCGAGACGACGAGATGCCCATCAAGAGCGACAAGTGGATCCGCAGGATGTGCGAGGAGCACCGCATGATCGAGCCCTTCGAGCCCCGCCAGGTGCGCGACGGGAAGGTCTCCTACGGCATCTCGTCCTACGGGTACGACATCCGGGTATCCAACGAATTCAAGGTCTTCACCAACGTCCACAACTCGGTGGTGGACCCCAAGAACTTCGACGAGCGCTCCTTCGTGGAGATCCACGCCCCGGAGTGCATCATCCCCCCCAACTCCTTCGCGCTGGCGCGCACCGAGGAGTACTTCCGCATCCCCCGCAACGTACTGGTGGTGTGCGTGGGCAAGAGCACCTATGCGCGGTGCGGGCTCATCGTGAACGTCACGCCGCTGGAGCCCACCTGGGAGGGGTACCTCACGCTGGAGATCTCCAACACCACGCCGCTGCCTGCGAAGGTCTACGGCGGGGAGGGCATCGCGCAGCTCCTCTTCTTCGAGGGAGACGAGGAGCCCGAGGTGGCCTACGCCGACCGCGGCGGGAAGTACATGAAGCAGGTGGGCGTGACGCTCCCGAAGCTGTGACGACGCGGGGCCGAACCCGGCGTCGCCCGCTCCTGGTGGCCGTGCTGGGGCTGGC
>WGEM01000532.1 GCA_015492755.1 Gemmatimonadota bacterium
GATCCGGACCCGGCGCCGGTCGTCCCCCCCGACCCGGCCCGTGACACCGGCGGCCGGTAGCGCGCGTCCTTCCAGACACCCTCCCGGGCGCTGGCCACCGCCGTCTCGATGAAGTGCACCCCGATGGCTCCGTCCTGCACGGTGGGGAAGTCGCCGCTGGTGCGACCCTCCGCCAGGGCGTCCGCCACCTCGCGGTAGAGGTTGGCGAAGGCCTCGATGAAGCCCTCAGGGTGGCCGCCCGGGAGCCGGGTGGCGTTGGCCGCCGCAGAGCTGGACGCGCCTGCGCCCCGGTAGACGCTACGCTCGCTCCCGTCGGCGGACACCAGCCGGAGGCGCTCCGGCTCTTCCTGGCACCAGTCCAGACCGCCCTCCTGGCCGTAGACGCGCAGGCGGAGGTGATTCCGCTCGCCGGTGGCCACCTGCGTGGCGGTGAGCACGCCGCGTACACCCCCCTCGAGTTCCAGGAGCACGGCGGCATCATCGTCTACCTCTCGGCCGGGCACCACGGTGCCGAGATCGGCGAAGAGACGCACCACCTCCAGCCCCGTGACGTAGCGCACCAGGTTGTGGGCGTGGGAGCCGATGTCGCCCAGCACCGCCGAGGGCCCGCCTCGCTGGGGGTCGGTACGCCATGCCGCCTGCTTCTGCCCCTCCGCTTCCAGCAGACGCGCCAACCACCCCTGCGTGTACTCCACCATGACCTTGTGCACCCGCCCGAGCTCCCCGGAGGCGACACGGGCGCGCGCCTCCTTCACCAGCGGGTATCCCGTGTAGTTGTGGGTGACACAGAAGAGGAGCTCCCGCTCCGCCGCCAGCCGGCACAGGTCTTCGGCGTCGGCCAGCGTGGTGGTGAGGGGCTTATCGCAGACCACGTGGATGTCCCGCTCCAGGAAGGCGCGCGCCACCGGGTGATGGAGGTGGTTCGGCGTCACGATCACCACCACCTGAATGCGCTCGCCGGCAGGGCGGGCCGCCTCGGCCTCCGCCATGTCCTGATAGGACCCGTACACCCGGGACCCGTCCAGGCCCAGCGCCCGGCCCATCTCGCGGGACCGGTCGGCGTCGGCGGAGAACGCCCCCGCCACCAGCTCGAATCGCCCGTCCAGCGCGGCGGCCATCCGGTGCACCGCACCGATGAAGGCGCCCGGGCCGCCGCCCACCATCCCGTAGCGGATCTTCACGCCGTCGCCTCCAGGCGCTCCACGCGGTAGCCGCCCGCCCGCCGGTCGCGGAGGTACATGGCGCCGAAGATGAGCACCAGCACCCCGCACACCGGCACCAGGTACCGGAACGAGATCTTTCCCCCGTAGTTGTCGGCAGGGCCCAGAATGGTCTGAGCTTCCGCCGAGAGCTCGGGGTCGGCGTCCGCGGCGATGATGGCGCGCAGCGCGTTGGCGGTGGCCGGCGAAGGGAGCGCGCCGGCGGTCGCGTGCGCCTCCAGCACGGAGCGCGCCGCCTCGGCCGCGACCTGCGCGTCCGGCGAGGGCGCGTTGCCCAGGACCATGACGGCGCGCTCCAGCACCACCGTCACCTCCTCGGCGGGAAGCCGCTCGTGCGCGTACCGGTCGGCGACCCGGCCCATGAGGGGCGCGGTCACCAGCCCTACCGTGGCCATCCCCACCGTCCCCATGAGGCCCAGCCCCAGCGCGCCGCTCTTCGGGATGCGCTCCGACACCACGCCCAGCATGGTGGGCCAGAAGTAGCACACGCCCACCGCGAACACGGTTGCCGCGCCGAAGATGGCGGCGGTCCCCGAGACGTAGCTCAGCGCCAGGAGCCCCATCCCGGAGATGAGCGCCGACGCCAGCAGCACACCGGTGGGCGAGAGGCGATGCACGATGGTGCCCGCGCGGTAGCGCATGACGGCCATGAGACCGTTGATCCACACCAGCACCAGGATGCCCGCCACGCCGCCCGCCTCCAGCACCGCCGGCACCCACCGGTTGGGGCCCAGCTCCACCGAGGCGGTCATGGCCATGGCCACCAGCATCACCAGCATCAGGGGCGTGGTGAGCGCCGCGCGGAACATCTCGCCCATGCTCACCCCCGCCTGCACGCCTTCCGTGGCCGGAAAGGGCTCGCGCAGCAGGAGCGCGCCGTAGAGGAGGGTAGGGATGAGGATGAGGGCGATCTTGATCTGCCACGCGCCCACGCCCGCCGCGTCCAACGCGTACGCCGCCAGCCCCCCGATGACCACGCCGCCGGGGAACCAGACGTGGAACTGGTTCAGCTTGACGGTCTTGTTCTCGGGATAGAGCGCGGCCACCAGCGGATTACACGCAGCCTCCACCAGGCCGTTGGCCATGGCGATGACCAGCGCGCCTGCAAAGAGGGTGGCGAAGCCGGTGGCGAAGATCATGGTGAGGGCGCCCGCCAGATGACCCACGAACGCCATGCGGAGGAGCGTACGCATCCCCAGCGTATCCGCCATGGGCGCGAAGACGAGTTGTGAGACGGCAAAGCCCCAGAGCGCCGCACCTCCGATCCACCCCACCTCTTCGTTGGTGAGCACGAACTCCCGCTTCAGCGCCAGCATGATGGCGCCCACGGTGGCGAACGCCACGGACGTGGCCACCAGTGCCACGCAGCTCCCGAAGAAGAGCCTCCCCGCCCGGACTCCGGTGGATCCCTGCGGTCCCGCGCCCGCCGATGCTTCCCCCATGTCGCCCCCGCTTCGTGGTGTGGTTCAGCGTGCTGTTACTCGTCTTCCTCCAGCCCGATGTGGCGCAGTACCTCCGGCGGCGGGGGATCCCACCGGGCCAGCGGCACGTTGCCCACGTATTGGAGATCCCGCATACCCTCTTCGGTGGTCCAGAAGGCGGTGGAGGTGAGGAAGCGCACCCGGTCAAAGAAGCGCGCCGCCGCCTTGTGCTCCTCGGCGGCGGTCTTCACGTACGCGATGTCGTCGCAGATGGCGCGCCGCTCCTCGTCGCTGAGCTCACGGAATCGCCGGCCGTTTCCGAAGCGGCGCGCCGCTTCCGCGTCCAGCCATACCAGACCGCCCCGGATGAGGACCCGGTCGCGCTCGTTGCCCTCGTAGGGCGCGCTCACCCACTCATCGATGAACGCGTGCGCGCCCACCGCGCTGGCGGAGGGCGAGCGCTGGTCCGCCGGGATGATCAGATCGCAGAGCACCGCCAGCGAGGCGAGCTCGTCTTCGGTGAGCACCCGCTCCCACGGCACCGTGGGCGCGATGAGGTCCGGGTCCCAGGGCCAGCCCCGCGCCTTCGGGTTGGAGGGCACCTGCGGCGGAGGCGGAGCCCCGAGAGACGCACCGTCCGTGGGACCGGCCGCCCCGGAGTCGGCGCTCCAGCGCACCATGCCCGGCGCGGCGGTGGCCAGTGCCATCACCTTCAGCGCCTGACGGCGATCCACCGTGTGCCCGTCGCCCGCACCTATCACCGGGAGTTCCCGGCCCGTGTGACGCTCGCCGCCGCTCATCCGATCTCCCTCCGCCGGAGCTGCTCAGCGATGTAGTCCGACGCCCGCCACGCGATGGCCATGATGGAGAGCGTCGGGTTCTTGTCGGCGTTGGAGACGAAGCAGCCCCCGTCGGTGACGAAGAGGTTGTCCACCTCCCACGCCTGACAGTACTGGTTGAGCACCGACGTGGCGGGATCGTCACCCATACGCACGCCGCCTACCTCGTGGATGATCACCCCCGGCGGCGCGATGGCCTTCGCGCCGTCGTCGTGGACCGTACTGGTGACGCGCCCTCCCATGGCCTCGATGATGGCGGCGAAGGTCTGTTGCATGTGCCGCGCCTGGTTCAGCTCGTGCTCTGACCACTTCCAGTGGAAGCGGAGCGTGGGGATGCCCCACTGGTCCACACCCTCCGGGTCAATCTCGCAGTAGCAGTCGTCGTTGGGGATCATCTCCCCCCGACCGTCGAACCACATGAACGACCCGTAGTAGCGGCGGCACTCCTCCTTGAAGCGCGCGCCGTACGGGGCGTCGCCGTCCAGCAGGTCCACCAGTCCGCCCATGAAGCCGAACCCCGGCATCCGGCGCCCGCCGCCGAACTCGATGTGGTAGCCCCGGGCGAAGTCCAGCTTCCCCGCCGCCTGCTCCTGGTAGAGCCACCACGGCATGTACACGTGCATCGCCGAGGCGCCGTCGGCGTTGTGCGGCGGCATGTTCTCCAGCGCGGGAATCTGCC
>WGEM01000533.1 GCA_015492755.1 Gemmatimonadota bacterium
GGGGGCAGGACCTCCCGGCGCTGGCGGCGTGGCAGCGCACCCGCCCCCCGGACGAGCTGCCCCGCATCAAGTACTTCGGCACCGCAGACGTGCCGTCCTACGGGGTGCGGGGCGTCCCCATGGAGGACGAGGAGTTCGTCCGCCCCCGGCCCGGCGTGTATGTGGTGAGCGCCCACTACCTGGCGGGGGTGCGGAAACTCCGGGCCGCCGGCTGGCCGGCGCCGGACTGGCTCACCGAGTTCCGGCCCAGCGCCCGCATCGCGTATTCCATGTACGTCTACGAATTCGAGTAGCCGGCGCGGGTGGCTTGCCACACCGGGCGCGGCCCGGCATGGTGTCGGCTGAGTTCGTGTCCCGCCGTACGCACCCTCCGGAGTTCGACCCGATGGACCGCTTTCGCACCCTGCTCCTCCCCGCCGTCGTCCTCATCCTCCTGGCACCCGCGCGGACGTCCGCCCAGGTGAGCGTGGCCGACGCCCTCCGGGGCATTCCGCTGCGGGAGGTGGGCCCCGCGGTGGCGGGCGGCCGCATCCAGGACGTGGAGGTGGACCCCACCGACCCCTCGGTCTGGTGGGTGGCGGCGGGCTCCGGCGGCGTCTGGAAGAGCACCGACGCCGGCACCACGTGGACGCCGGTCTTCGACGAGCAGCGGAGCTACTCCATCGGCGACGTCGCCATCGACCCCACCAACCCCGACGTGGTGCTGGTGGCGGCGGAGGGCCCCCTCTGGTCGGCGGGCGGGGACCGGGGCGTCTACCGAACCACCGACGGCGGGGCGTCCTGGGATCTGGTGCTGGCCATCGACGAGCACACCGGCGTCACCGACCTGGAGTTCGCGCCGGACGATCCCGACGTGGTCTACGCCGCGGCCTATCAGCGACGGCGGCACGTCTGGGGGTTCCTGGCCGGCGGACCGTCCTCGGGGATCTACAAGTCCACCGACGGCGGCCTCACCTGGCGGGCAGTCACCACCGGACTCCCGAACGGCGACATGGGCAAGATCGGCCTGGCGGTGACGCCCGCGGACCCCGAGCTGGTCTACGCCACCATCGAAGCCGGCCCCGAGGAGCGAGGGTTCTACCGGTCCACCGACCGCGGCGAAAGTTGGGAGCGGCGCAACGGCTACATCTCCGGCGGCACCGGCCCCCACTACTACCAGGAGATCGAGGCGTCGCCCGCCGAGCCCGGCGTGGTGATCCAGATGGATGTCTTCCTCCACATCACCCGCGACGGAGGCGAACACTTCGAGATCCTGGAGACGGGCCGTGACAAGCACTCCGACAATCACGCCCTCTGGATCGACCCCGCCGACCCGCGCCACATGATCGTGGGCACCGACGCGGGGCTCTACGAGACCTTCGACCGGGGGACGCGCTGGCGCCACTTCCCCAACATGCCCATCTCACAGTTCTACAAGGTGGCGGTCTCCAACTCCGAGCCCTTCTACGAGATCCTGGGCGGCGCCCAGGATCTGGGCACGCTCCTGGGGCCGGCCCGCACCATGACCACCGAAGGGGTGCGCAACGAGGACTGGCACTTCCCCATGGGCGCCGACGGCTACGGCGTGGCCTTCGATCCCACCGATCCGCTGCTCATGTACCTCATGACGCAGCAGGGCAACCTCTACCGGGTGGACCGCAGAAACAACGAGGCGCTGCAGATCCAGCCGCAGCCCGAGCCCGGCGAGCCACCGGAGCGCTGGAACTGGGATTCGCCCATCCTGGTGAGCCCCCACGACCCGGCGCGCCTCTACTTCGCGTCGCAGCGCCTCTGGCGGAGCGATGACCGCGGCGATAGCTGGCGGCCCGTCTCCGGCGACCTCACCACCAACACCAACCGCTACGAGCTGCCCTTCATGGGACGGGTGTGGGAACTGGACGCGCTCCACGACAACGGCGCCATGTCGAAGTACGCCACCATCACCGCCATCAGCGAGAGCCCGCTGGTGGAGGGACTCCTCTACGTGGGCACCGACGACGGCCTGGTGCAGATGACGCCCGACGGCGGCGAGACGTGGACGCGCACCGCGCCGCTCCCCGGTGTGCCGGAGCGCTCCTTCATCAACGACGTGGAGGCGGGGCTCCACGACGACGGGACGGTCTTCGTGGCGGCGGACGCCCACAAGTTCGGCGACTACCGCACGCTCCTCTTCCGGAGCGATGACCGAGGCCGGAGCTGGAGGTCCATCGCCGGAGACCTGCCCGACGAGACCATCGTCTGGGCCATCCAGCAGGACCATGTGAATCCCGAGCTGCTGGTGATCGCCGCCGAGTGGGGTCTGTACTTCAGCCCCAACGGCGGCCGGAACTGGCACCGGCTGGCGGGCGCGCCCACCATCGCCTTCCGCGATGTGAAGCTCCACCGCAGGGACGACGACATCGTGGGCGCGTCCTTCGGGCGCGGGCTCTACATCCTGGACGACTACCGGCCGCTGCGCGCCATCGCCGAGGGGGCGCTGGACGGAGAGGGCGGCGTGCTCCCGGTGCGCGACGCGTGGTGGTACGTGCCGTATCCCACCAACCAGGCGGTGGGCCGGCCCACGCTGGGGAGCACCGCCTACGCCGCCCCCAACCCTCCCTTCGGCGCGCTCTTCACCTACGTGCTTCCCACCGAACCCAGGACGCCCAGCGAGGTGCGTAAGGAGCGGGAGCGGGCGCTGCGGGAGCGGGGCGCCGACGTGCCCTTCCCGGGCTACGAGACGCTGTGGGCGGAGGTGGTGGAGACGGGTCCGAAGGTGCTGCTGGAGGTCACCGACGCCGGGGGGGCGGTGGTGCGGCGGGTGGAAGGCCCCGCCACGGTGGGCATGCACCGGGTGGCCTGGGACCTGCGGCGCCCCGCGCCGGACCCGGTGGATCTCTCCACGCCCGGATTCCGCCCGCCGTGGGTCACCGACCCGGTGGGTCCGCTGGCACCTCCAGGCACCTACGGCGTGCAGATGGTGCTGGTGAGCGCCGACGGCGTCACGCGGCTGGGGCCGCGGCAGACCTTCGAGGTGCGCCCCGTGCCCAACGCGCCCGGGGTGGACTTCGTGGCGGTGGCGCGCTTCCAGGAGCGCACCGCCGAGCTCCAGCGGCGGATCGGGATCGCCGGTGAGGAGATGGACCGGCAGCGCCAGCGGCTGCGTCTGATGCGGGCGGCGCTGGACCGCA
>WGEM01000534.1 GCA_015492755.1 Gemmatimonadota bacterium
GTCTGGGCCGCGAGACGCGGCGTCGCCACCGTCAGCCAGGCCAGTGCCAGGACCACGATGGTTGGGGTCTTGGACCTCTTCATGGGGAACACGCTCCGCTGCAGGACACTCCGAACCGACCGCCGGGGAACGTAGGCCGCCTGGTTGCGGGAAACCACCCGCCCCGGACGACGTACTACACATATCGAAGGAAACCCTACGCCCCCCGGGGCGGCGGCCCCGCATCGCGGGCGCGCCGTCCCGACACGCGGAATTCACACCGTGCCCGATTCCCAGCGCATCCGCACCCTGAGCGTCCTCCTCGCCGGCGCCGCGCTGGCGGCGGCGTGCGGAGACGCCCCGGTGGCGCCGGACCCGGCGGAGATCCCCGTGGGCACCGTCAGCGGCAAGGTCGTGGCTCCGGGAATCAGCGCCTTCGGTGACATCACGGCACGGGTGCGCTGGGGCACACAGGACGAGACGGCCCCCGTGGCACCGGACGGCACCTTCGCCGTCCCGCTCTACGATGAGGTGGAGGGCTTCGGCACGCTGACGCTGGAACCCGGCTCGGAGGAGCCGGTGCATCCCGGGTGGATCCTCCTGACGCCCGGCGACGTGAACGGCGGCCAGGGCACGGTGGTCCTCGCGCCCCGGACGTGGACCATCGACGCCGGAACCTACGCCGGTACCGAAGTGCCCATCGATCCGGAGATGGCCGCCGACCCGCGGGTCCTCCCCTCCTACTGGGGTTTCTACTTCCCGTACAGCCAGCAGGGCTTCCTCCAGACCGTCACCGACAACACCCGGTGGATGGCGGACCTGCGAAGCTGGCCGCAGGATCGCTTCCCCCTCCGGCTGGCGCTGGATCACCCCGGATCCAACACCGCGCTGGCGCCGGAGGACTCGGCGGCCTTCTGGGCGCACGTCACGGTGATGGAGGAGGCGCTGGGCTTCGACGTCTTCCGGCCCGCCCGGACCGAGGAGCTTCAGATCCTCGGTGGCACGCGGCGGGCGGCGAACGCGGTGCTGGTGCAGATCGACACCAACCTCCCCGTGCGAGGCACGATCCGTATCAACCCCACCGACCCGCAGACCTACGCGCTCCGGGCCGACGCCAGAACGTGGTCCGGCACCGGCGTGCAGGACTTCGATCTGGTGAGCTCCGACATCTGGTACGGCGTGGTCCAGTTCGACGCCGTAGAGCGACTGAACGACCGTCAGCTCGTCATCCACGAGCTCATGCACATCCTGGGAGCCGGCCATGGCTGTAGCTGGGCGTCGGTGCAGACATACTGCGCTTCTCTCGCCACCGATGTGCCCACCCCCGCCGACGTGGCGCACCTGCGGGTGCTGGGGGAACTCCGCGCGCTGGAGCTGGAGCATCGGACCCGGTGGGGTGTGGCGGCGTCGGTCTTCGGGCACCGGGTGGTGACGCTGGGTCTAGCCCCCATCCCCACGCCGAGCCTGGTGTATGGCCCCGTCTCCAGGCCCGGTGACTGGCTAAGCCCCACCATCGAGCAGCCGCGACTCCCGGAGTCCCGCGGCTTCACCCTCGAGGACGGAGGCTTCGCCGGCCGCTGAGGCGGTGAACCAATCGGCACCTCGCGGGTTACAAGAGCGCTCACACCCACCTGCGCGCAGGTGATCTGCAGGCCACCATTCTTCCAAGAGATTCGTTGTATGGCATCCGCGTCCAAGGGCGACACCGTCCGCATTCATTACACCGGCCGTCTCGACGACGGCACCGTTTTCGACTCGTCCGAGGGGCGCGATCCGCTGGAGTTCGAGGTGGGCGCCGGCCAGGTGATCCCCGGCTTCGACGCCAGCGTCGAGGGAATGGAGGCCGGCGAGGAGAAGACGGTCACCATCCCGGCGGACGAGGCCTACGGTCCCCGCAATGACCAGTTGGTGCTGCACATCCCCCGCGACAACCTGCCCCCGGACCTGAACCCCGAACCGGGTCAGGAGCTGGTGATGCAGACCGCCGACGGGCAGCGTTTCCCCGTGGTGGTGACCGCGGTGGGCGAGGACGGCATCGATGTGGATGCCAATCATCCGCTGGCGGGCAAGGACCTCACCTTCGACATCCAGCTGGTGGAGGTGGTGGAGGGCTGACGCCCCTCACGCAGGACCGCTGGAGCGGGCGCGCTCAGTCCGGGCGGGTCCGCTCCAGCGTTCTCACCAGGCACGTCGGCCCACCGGTACCCTTCAGGCTGATCTCCCTGCCCTCATAGAGGTGCACCTCCACCCCCGCCGTCTCCAGGCGGCGGCGGGTCTCCGGCGCACCCTCCAGCGTCACCACCACACCCGGGCGCACCGCCAGGACGTTGCACGCCTGCAGATCGAACTCCTCGTCGGGAACGTCGATGAGCCGGACCCCCTCATCCTGCAGCCACTCCAGGAAGGGAACGGGGAGCAGGCGCCGGTAGACCAGCACGAGGTCGTCGGCCACGGGGCTCACGAGCGACATGAGGTGGAGGACCTCGCCGGGACCGTTCCAGTGGGGGAGGGGGACCTCCGTCACCCGGTGGTCGTCACCCAATGCGTCGGCGAGGGCGCGTGCACCGGCAGCGTTGGTGCGGTAACCCCGACCCACCATCACGCTGCCGGGGCGGAGCCAGGCCACATCGCCACCCTCCAGCGTGCCCGGTGCCGCGACGTGCGCCCGCACCGGCACGCCCAGGGACGTGAGCATCCGCGCGTGCGTCTGGGGCTCGGTTCGCCGCGCCTCCTTCCCCATGCGGCAGATGACCGCGCCCCGGTCCGAGACCACCGCGGCGTCGCGGGCGTAGAGGGCGTCCAGCGTACCCCCCTCCACGCGGGGAAGGAACTCCAGGTGCACGCCCAGATCCGTCAGCAAACCGAAGAAGTCATCGGCCTCCCGGCATGCAGCCGACAGGTCGGGCGGCGCCGCATACCCGAGGGAGCGCCACTCCCGCTCGATCTTCTCCTGCATGACGAAGGCGTCGCGGGGGTGGCGCACCAACGCCCTGCGCAGCGGCCAGACTTCCGACTCGAAGGTGTGGGATGGTGATTCGATGGGGTCCACGATGGATTGCGGGGGGTGGATCCGGGCGAGGCCGTGTGGAATTGGCACCCTCCGGTCGAGTATACTGGGTGCATCCCTCTTCAAGATACCCCCATCCCCGAGCATCGAACGTGCACCGGACCGTGAGTGGGAGACACCGCACCCGGGGCGCCGCGTACCTGGCCGCGGCGCTCCTCGCCGGTTGTGCCGGAGGCCGGGCCGAGCTGCCCGTACCCTCACCCGATGAGATCCCTGAACTGGAAGCCCGCCTGGCGGACGATCCCACCGATCTGGACGCGGCGCTCTACCTGGCCTCCGCGTACCGCGAGGCGGGGCGCGCCGCGGATGCGAAGGCGGTGGTGGAACTCCAGCTCGAGCAGTTCCCCGACGATCCGGGACTCCTGGCCATGGCAGGGCTCCTGGCGGAGGACGCCGGAGCGTGGGCGGAGGCCAGGGGCCACTACGAACGCTTCCTGGAGCACGCCTCCTCCGGGGCTCTGCGAAACGAAGTGGCGGCGAGACTGGAGGTGGTGCGGCGGGAGGCGCTTCGGGAGGAAGTGCGGCGCGCCATCGCCCGGGAGGACGAGATCCGCGACGTGCGGCCCGATCCCCGCACGGTGGGTGTCTTCCCCTTCGCCTTTCAGGGCGCCGACTCCACCTGGGCACCGCTGGCCGATGCGCTCTCCGAGCTCCTCATCACCGATCTCGCCCTCACGGGGCGGCTCCGCGTCCTGGAGCGCCTGCGCGTGCGGGCGCTGATGGATGAGCTCGCGCTGGCCGAGGCGGGTTTCGTGGAGCCGGCCACCGCCGCGCGGGGAGGGCGGTTGCTGGGCTCGGGTCACGTGGTTCAGGGCGTGCTCAGCGTGGATCCCGGCGGTACGGTGGAGGTGGACGCCACGCTGGTGGAGGTCCGGTCCGAGGGCCCCGGGTCGGTGGAGCCGGTGACGGCGTCGGACCCGGTGGAGCGTCTCTTCCAGATGGAGAAACGCCTGGCGGTGGACCTCCTCACCGACCTCGGCGTCCAGCTCACCCCCGCCGAGCTCCAGCGGATCAACGAGCGGCAGACGGAGAGCGTGCAGGCGCTCCTGGCGTTCGGGCAGGGGCTGCGCGCCGCGGATCGGGGCGACTTCGAGCTGGCGCGTCAGCACTTCGGGCGGGCGGAGCAACTCGATCCGGACTTCGCCCTGGCCAGTCAGAAGCGCCAGGTGGCGGAGATGGCGGAGGTAGCCCACAGCCCCGAGACCACCCGTCGCCTCACCACCGACGCGGGACGCCTGGCCAGGCAACGCCGCGCGGTGCGGGCGCTCCGCGATGCCCCGGCGGCGGTGCGTCAGCGGGTCCTGCGCAAGCTGGACGCCCGGAAACGCGCCGTGCTGGCGGAGGTCCTCGGGCAGGACCGTGTGGGAACCGTGGTACTCCTGGAGCTCATCTTCCGCAGGCCGGGAGGCACACCATGAGGGCGCGGGCCGCGGCGCTGAGCCTCGCCCTCCTGGCGGCGCCCACCGCGCCCCTCGCCGGCCAGGCCGCCGGAGGAGGCGTGCTCCTGCAGCGCTATACCTTCGCCGACGCTCAGGCCGCCGGGCTCAGCACCTTCACGCTCCGCACCGCGCCGTGGGCCGTCTCGCTCCCGCTGGGGGGGCGCCTTTCCGTGGTGGCCTCCGGCGCCTGGGCGGAAGGCGAGGCCACCGGAGCCGAGGGGGCGCGCGCCACGCTCTCGGGGTTCACCGACACCGAGGTGGGCGTCGCCCTGGCTCTCGGGCAGGACCGCATGGTCCTCACCGCGTCGGCCTCCCTGCCCACAGGGCACAGTACGCTCACGTTGCCCGAAGCGGCGGTGGCGGGTGTGGTGGCCGCCGAGC
>WGEM01000535.1 GCA_015492755.1 Gemmatimonadota bacterium
GTCATGTACATCCTCCTCATTCGCGTTCGTTCACCGGCGGTGAGCGCCTCACCCCCGGCATCCGTTCATAAAAAAGTACTACCCTCGCGGGGCCCGGACGTGCGTCACACCTCCGGGTCCTCCGGCGCGCCCACGTCGTCAGACGCAAACGGGGGGGCGCCGGGTTGCCCCGACACCCCCCGTACGTGCTTCAGAGGAGCTTACTTGTCCTCTTCCACGATCTCGTAGTCGGCTTCCACCACGTCCTCCTCGTCGGCGGCCGCGGTGGCGGCCTCCTCGGCGGCACCGGACTCGGCTCCCGCCTCCGCGCCTGCACCGGACTCGGCGGCCTCGGCCTGGTACATCTCCTGGCCCGCGGCGCTGAACGCCTGCATCAGCTCATCGCGTGCGGAGGTGAGGCGCCCCATGTCGTCGCCCTTCAGGGCTTCCTTGGCGGCCTCCAGCGCGGCGTTCAGGCGCTCACGCGTGGCCTCGGAGAGCTTGTCGCCCCACTCGGCGGAGTCCTTCTCCACCTGGTAGACCAGGGAGTCGAGCTGGTTGCGCGCCTCCACCTTCTGGCGCCGCTCCTCGTCCTCCTTGGCGTGGGCCTCCGCGTCCTTCACCATCCGTTCGATCTCATCCTCGGTGAGCCCGCTGGACGCCTCGATCCGGATCTTCTGCTCCTTGCCGGTGGCCCGATCCTTCGCAGACACGTGCAGGATTCCGTTGGCGTCGATGTCGAACGTCACCTCGATCTGAGGCACGCCGCGCGGCGCCGGCGGAATCCTGGTGAGCTGGAACTTACCGATGGTCTTGTTGTCGGCGGCCATCTTCCGCTCACCCTGCAGCACGTGGATCTCCACGGTGGTCTGGTTGTCCTCCGCGGTGGAGAACACCTCGGTCTTCTTCGTGGGAATCGTGGTGTTGCGTGGGATGAGCACCGTCATCACGCCGCCCAGCGTCTCGATGCCCAGCGAGAGCGGGGTCACGTCCAGGAGAAGGACGTCCTTCACCTCGCCGGAGAGGACGCCGGCCTGGATGGCGGCACCCACCGCCACCACCTCGTCGGGGTTGACCCCCTTGTGCGGCTCCTTCCCGAAGAACTCCGTCACGATTTCCTGGATCTTGGGGATCCGGGTGGAGCCGCCCACCAGGATCACCTCGTCGATGTCGTCCTTCGTGAGGCCCGCATCCTTCAGCGCCGCCTCCATGGGCGGAATCGTTCGCTGGATGAGGTCGTCCACGAGCTGCTCGAATTTCGCCCGCGTGAGCGTGTAGTTCAGGTGCTTCGGCCCCTCCTGCGTGGCGGTAATGAAGGGGAGGTTGATATCCGTCGACATGGTGGTCGACAGCTCCATCTTCGCCTTCTCCGCCGCCTCTTTCAGGCGCTGCAGCGCCATGGCGTCCTGCGAGAGGTCGATGCCCTGGTCGCGCTTGAACTCGTCCACCAGCCAGTCGATGATGCGCTGGTCGAAGTCGTCACCGCCCAAGTGGGTGTCCCCGTTGGTGGACTTCACCTCGAAGACGCCGTCACCCAGTTCCAGGATGGAGATGTCGTACGTACCGCCACCCAGGTCGAAGACGGCGATCATCTCGTCCTTCTTCTTGTCCAGACCGTACGCCAGCGCAGCCGCGGTGGGCTCGTTGATGATGCGCAGGACTTCCAGCCCGGCGATCTTGCCGGCGTCCTTGGTGGCCTGGCGCTGCGCGTCGTTGAAGTACGCCGGTACGGTGATGACCGCCTGCGTCACCGGCTGGCCCAGATAGTCCTCGGCGGTCTGCTTCATCTTCTGCAGGATCATGGCGCTGATCTCCGGCGGCGGACAAGAAGTTCACGCCGCCGGGACGTAGACCTGCACGCGATCCTGACCGTCGCATTCCACCTTGTAGGGGACGAGCTTGCGCTCCTCCTCCACCTCGGAGCACTTGCGCCCCATGAACCGCTTGATGGAGAAGATGGTGTTCTCCGGATTCGTGATGGCCTGCCGGCGCGCGATCTGACCCACCAGGCGCTCGCCGTCCTTGGTGAAGGCCACCACCGACGGGGTTGTCCGCCCGCCTTCGGAATTAGGGATCACGACGGGCTCCCCGCCCTCCATGACCGCCACCACGGAGTTGGTGGTCCCGAGGTCGATCCCGATAACCTTGCCCATAGTCCCCTCGTGTGCTGGTGTCTGTGTTCGTGTGCATGCCGAACCGGGCCCCTTCCGGGGCCCGGCCGGTCCACGGATCTATCTCATCACACCGGCAGTCGCCGGCGATTGCGGGTGCCGGAGGCGGAATGCCCCGGCGCTCGTCCACGGCGGGGTGCAATCCGCGTGCCGCCAGCCGAAGGGGGATTTCCCGCCAGATCGGCGGATTTCTGCCCTCGGCGGGTCCGCTTCTGCCATTTGGGCAGCGCTCGCCCCATGGCGCGAGGCGGACAATGCGTCATACTTGTGTGCCGCACCGGCGAGCCAGGTTGACATCGCCCGATCTCCGAGAACAGGAGCCGCGCCGTGTTCCCGCTCTACGATGACAATCCCACCGAACTCTTCCCGTACGTCACCATCGCGCTCATCGCGGCGTGCGTCTGGGTGTGGTGGACGGTTCAGGGGGCGGGCTTTTCCGAGCCCCTCCTGAACGGCTCGGTGTGCGCTCTGGGGGCCATCCCGGCGGAGATCACCGGGATGACCACCCCTCAGGAGCTGGCCCGGGCCCCCTGCCCGCTGGGCGGACTCACGGTGGAGGGGCTCTTCACGTCGATGTTCCTCCACGGGAGCTGGATGCATCTCATCGGCAACATGTGGTTCCTCTGGATCTTCGGGAACAACGTGGAGGACTCCATGGGCCACCTGCGCTTCGTGGTCTTCTACGTACTCTGCGGCGTGGTGGCGGCCATGGTGCACGTGATGGCGGCGCCCACCTCCACGACGCCGCTGGTGGGGGCATCCGGAGCCATCAGCGGCGTCATGGGCGCCTACCTCATCCTCTACCCACACGCCCGGGTGGACACGCTCTTCTTCTTTTTCTTCTTCGTACGGATCGTTCCACTGCCCGCGTGGCTCATGCTGGGTTACTGGATGCTCATCCAGGTCATGGCCCAGTCGGTGACGCCGGTGGGGGGTGGAGGCGTGGCGTACCTGGCACACATCGGAGGATTCGTGGCGGGCATGGCGCTGATTTTTCTCTTCCGGAGGCCCGAGCTGGTGGACGCGAAACGCCGCGGGGTGGTGCTACCGCCCTCGGAGGTGGGAAACGGGGGATGGTGGTGAGCCGCCGGACGGTGGGGAGGCCACGCCCCTCCGGCGCGCTATGGGCTCTCTGGGCCTGCGCTGCGGTCTTCCTCCTGACGGGGGCCGGCCACGCCCTTCTGGCGGCTCCGGAGGCAGCCACCGCCGCTCCGGTGCAGGAGATCACGCAGATCCGGGTGCCGCACGGCGCGCTGGGCACTCCAATACTGGAGCGTCTCCGTTCGGCCGTGGGACTCGTGCTCCTCACCCTGCTGGCATGGGGCATGAGTGTGAACCGGAGGCGCATCCCGTGGCGGGTGGTGCTCTGGGGGATCTCGCTCCAGCTCATCTTCGCGGTGTTCATCCTCAAGACGCCGGTGGGCGCCGGCGTCTTCGGGGTCATCAACGACGTGGTGGTGTCGCTCCTGGGCTTCACTGTGGACGGCGCGCAGTTCATCTTCGGAAACCTGGTCTACAACAATGTCCCGGTGGGTACCGGGACGGTGGGACAGGGCGAATTCACGGCGTTGCCGGGCCAGGTGGCCAACACGGGCGCCATGTTCGCCTTCAACGTGCTGCCCACCATCATCTTCTTCTCGTCCCTCATGACGGTGCTCTATCACCTGGGCATCATGCAGCTGGCGGTGAAGGGGGTGGCGTGGGTCATGCAGCGCACCATGAAGACGTCGGGCGCCGAGACGCTCTCGGCGGCGGGTAACATCTTCGTGGGCCAGACGGAGGCGCCGCTCCTCATCAAGCCCTTCGTGGAGCGCATGACCATGTCGGAGCTCATGGCGGTGATGACGGGTGGATTCGCCACGGTGGCGGGAGGTGTCCTGGCGGCGTACGTGGGGATCCTGGTGGCGTACTTCCCGGACATCGCCGGCCACCTCATGGCGGCTTCGGTGATGTCTGCGCCCGCGGCGCTGGTGGTGGCGAAGCTCATGTACCCGGAGGACGGCCGGCCCGAGACGGCGGACACCCTGCACATCGAGGTGGAACGTCCGGACGTGAACGTCATCGACGCTGCGGCGCGCGGGGCTTCGGAGGGGCTTTCCCTGGCGCTGAACGTGGGCGCCATGCTGCTGGCCTTCATCGCGCTGGTGTACATGATGAACGCGCTCCTGGCCTGGGGTGGCGCGCTGGTGGGTCTGGAGGGGCTCAGCTTCGAGATGCTCCTGGGGTGGGTGCTCTCGCCCCTGGCGTGGATGATGGGGGTGCCCTGGACCGACGCCCCCACCGTGGCCTCGCTCATGGGTGTGAAGACGGTGCTCAACGAGTTCTTCGCCTACTTCCAGCTCTCCGACATCCTGGGCCGTGCCGAGCCTCTGCAGCCCCGTTCGGTCATCATCGCCACCTATGCTCTGTCGGGCTTCGCCAACTTCTCGTCCATCGCCATCCAGCTGGGGGGGATCGGCGGGATCGCGCCGTCGCGACGTCACGACCTCTCGCGGCTGGGTCTGCGGGCGATGATCGCGGGCTCCATCGCCGCATTCATGACCGCCACCGTAGCGGGGATGATCCTGTGAGCGCGTGGACGGTGGACATCCAGCGCGCCGCCGACGCGCTCCAGGCGGAGCTGGGCGCCGCCCCACCCACCGCCGTGGTTCTGGGGTCGGGCCTCAGCCATCTCGCCGACGACGTGGAGGAGCCCCGGGAGATCTCCTTTTCGAAGGTGCCGGGCCTCGTGGCGCCGGGGGTGGAAGGGCACGCGGGACGCTTCGTGGCGGGTACGCTGGAGGGAGCGCCGGTGGTGCTCCAGGCCGGACGCTACCACTGCTACGAGGGACACCCCATGGAGCTGGTGGCGGCACCGGTGCGGATCCTGGCGCGGTGGGGCGTGACCACCTTCGTCTTCACCAACGCTGCCGGAGGCATCGACCCGCACCTCCAACCCGGGGACGTGGCGCTCATCGAGGACCACATCAATCTCATGTTCCGGAGTCCCCTGGTGGGACCGGTGCGGCCCGGGGAGGAACGCTTCCCCGACATGAGCGCCCCGTACGATCCGGAGCTCGCGGCCCGTGCCGAGGCGGTGGCGGCGCGGTTGGGGATTCCCCTGCCGCGCACGGTGTACGCCGCGGTTCTGGGTCCGTCGTACGAAACGGCGGCGGAGGTACGCATGCTTCAACGCGTGGGTGCCGGCGTGGTGGGGATGTCCACCGTGCCGGAGGTGCTGGTGGCCCGCGCCCTTGGACGCCGGTGCGCCGGGTTCTCCATGGTGACCAACCGCGCCACCGGCCTCTCCGACGAGCCCATCGGGCACGACGACGTCATCCGTGTGGGCCGCGAGGCGGGCGCGCGCCTGGCGGAGATTCTGATGGGCCTGCTTGCCGAGGACGGCGCCGGTGGACGTGACGGCGCCGCGCGTCAGTCCACCGGGGCGAAGTGATTCAGCGGTCCGCGTCCCCCGCCCAGGCCGGGCGCGCTGCGGATGGCCCGCTCCACGAAGTGGAGCGCCCCCTCGACGGCGGCGTCCAGCGACTCGCCCCGGGCCAGGAGCGCGGCCACCGCGGCGGAGAGCGTGCACCCGGTTCCGTGCGTGTGGCGGGTGTGGATGCGCGTCCGCTCCCACCTCTGCACGCCCTGGGGCGTGACCAGCACGTCCACCACCTCGCCCTCCAGGTGTCCCCCCTTCAGGAGCGCCGCACCGGCGCCCAGCTCCAGGAGCCGGGCGCCCGCCTCCGCCATGGCGTCCGGCGTTCGCACCTCCATGCCGGTGAGGACCTCCGCCTCGGGCACGTTGGGCGTCACCAGCGCCGCCAGGGGGAGGAGCCTCCGGCGGACGGCGGCCTCGGCGCCGGGGTCCAGGAGGCGGTCCCCGCTGGTGGCCACCATCACCGGGTCCACCACCAGGGGAGCCAACCCGTGGGCTTCCACAGCCTCCGCCACCGTCTCCACGAGGGTTGCGGTGGCCAGCATCCCCGTCTTCAGCGCCGACACCGGCAGGTCTTCGGCCACCGCGTCCACCTGGGCGCGTACCACCTCCGGCGGGATGGCGTGCACCGCCCGGACGCCCATGGTGTTCTGCGCCGTCACCGCCGTCACCACGCTGGTGCCGAAGACGCCGAAGGCGTGAAACGTCTTGAGATCGGCCTGGATCCCGGCGCCGCCACCGCTGTCGCTCCCCGCAACGGTGAGCGCCACGGGCAGGCGGGAGGACTCGGACGGAGTGTTCATGGCACCGAAAGGTGGCGCCGATGCCCGAGCTGAGCCAGGCGCGGCGGCGCCGGATTCAGAGGCTGCACCGTCCCAGGACCCGGAAGAAGGAGGGCCTGGTCCTGGTGGAGGGCGTGCGGGCGGTGAGGGAGGCGCTGGATGCGGGGTGTGACGCGGTCTTCGCGGTCCTTTCCCGCGGGGCGGCGGACACCGAGCCCGTGGTGCGGGCGGCGGAGGATCTGGAGCGCCGCGGGGTGGACGCGGTGTACGTGGACGGAGCCGCCTTCCGAGATCTCGCCGCCACCGATCGCCCCCAGGGCCTCCTGCTGGTGGCGCGTGAGCCGGCGCCGCCGGCGGATGCCCTCCGGGGATGGCGGCGGATCCTGATGCTGGACGCGGTTCAGGACCCGGGAAACGCGGGCACGCTGGTGCGCGCCGCGGTGGCCTTCGGGCTCGACGGCGTGGTGGCGCTGGACGGGACGGTGGACGTCTGGTCGCCGAAGGCGGTGCGGGCCGCTGCCGGGCTCACCTTTCGCCTGCCCGTCCGCGCCGCCGACTGGCCTGCCGTGGCGGAGGAGCTATGCCGCCCCCGGCTCGTGGCGGAGGCGGGAGGGCGCGATATTCGGGAGGTGGCACCGATGGAACGCTTCACACTCGTCGTGGGCAATGAGGGTGCGGGTGCACGGACGGAGGTGCGCACCGCGGCGGAGGAGGTGGTGAAGGTGCCCATGGCGCCCGGCGTGGAGTCGCTGAACGTGGCCCTCGCCGGCGCCGTGATCCTGCACGAACTCACCCGGGACAGGCCGTGCTGATCCTTCCGGAATTCATCCCCGTCATCGCAGGGCTCTTCGGCCTGGCTGTGGGCTCGTTCCTCAACGTGTGCGCGCTCCGCTGGCCGCAGGACGAATCCGTGCTCTCGCCGCCGTCGCACTGCCCCGGATGCGGCGCCGGCGTGCGCTGGTACGACAACATCCCGGTGCTGAGCTGGCTCATCCTGCGCGGCCGGTGCCGGGCCTGCGATACGCGCATCTCGGTGCAGTATCCGCTGGTGGAAGCGGCCACCGGGCTCATCTGGGCGGGGGTCTTCGCCGCGCACGGGCTCAGTCCCGAGGCGTTCCGCGGCGCGCTCTTCCTCACGATTCTGCTGGGGATCTCGATTTCCGACGCGCGCTTCTACATCATCCCCGACGAGTTCTCCATCGGGGGCGCCGTCCTGGGCGTGGCGATGGCCTTCCTCCCCGGCGGCCCGAGCTGGCTCGAGGCGGTGACGGGG
>WGEM01000536.1 GCA_015492755.1 Gemmatimonadota bacterium
GTCCTCAACGGAGTCGTTTCCATGTGCACCACCCCCTTTTCCCTCGTCCGTGCCCGCGTGCGCGCCGCAGCGCTCCTGGCGCTTCTGGTGGCGCTGCAGCCGTGCCCGTCCGTCCTCTCCCCGGCGCCCCTGAGCGCGCAGGAAGCCGTCGATGCAGAGGCGGTCCTTGCTACCAGGTCGTGGGTGACCCCGCCACCGGAAATCGCCGACGCCGTGCTGGCGCCCCGGTACCTGAACGTGACGCTCACCGAGGTGAGCCCCGACCGGCGATGGTTTCTGGACGAGGTGGGCGACGGCCCGGTACCCATGGAGCGCTTCTCCCGCCCCTTCGACGAGCTGGGCGGACAGTTCTACGACGTCGCCGCCAACCGGCACCGCAACCTCACCAACCGCTCCAACGCGGGGCTCCAGGTGATCTCGGCCACCGACGGCTCCGTGACGGAGATCGACGTGCCCGACGGCGCGCGGGTCTCGGGCGCCACCTGGTCGCCCGATGGGAGCCGGGTGGCCTTCTTCGCCCACTTCGACGACGCCACCCACATCTACGTGGCGGACCCGGAGACGGGCCGGTCCAGGAGGATCACGCGCCGGCCGGTGCTGGCCACCATGGTGCAGCGCTTCGAGTGGACGTCCGGCGGACGCGAGATCGCCACCGTCCTCATCCCGCGGAACCGGCGCCCCCGACCCCTGCCTGCTCCGGTCCCCACCGGACCGCAGGTGAAGCTCACCGAGGACGGGGAGAACCGGCTCCGCACCTACGCCAGCCTCCTGGCCACGCCCTATGACGAGGAGCTGCTGGAATGGCACGTCACCGGGCAGCTCGCCGTCCTCGACGTGGAGAGCCGGCGGGAGACCCGCATCGGCGAGCCCGCCATGATCCGCTCCTTCGACTTCGCCCCCGACGGCCGGTACGCGCGGGTGACGACGGTGCGGAAGCCCTTCAGCTATATCGTGCCGGTGACCAGCTTCGGGCGCGTGGAGGAGGTCTGGGACCGGGACGGCAACGTCCTCGCCGTCCTGGACGAGACGGAGACCAACACCGGCATCCGCGGCGCGCCCTCGGCGCCGGGGGTGGCGGGCGAGGAGGAGGAGCCCGAGCGCCGCGAAGTGGCGTGGAGGGCCGACGGCGCGGGGCTCACCTTCCTGCAGCGCGAGCCCGCGCCCGACAGCGCGGAGGCGGGTGACGGCGAGGGCGAGCGCGGTGCCCGGCGCCCCGACCGCGTGATGCTCTGGGCGCCGCCCTTCGACTCCACCTCGCTCTCGGTGGTCTACGAAAGCCGTACGCCCATCTCCAGCCACCGCTTCTCCCCCGACCACCGCTGGCTCTTCCTCACGCAGCGTCCACGGGGCGGCAACGGAGGCGAGGCGAGAGGCACCGTGCGGGAGTACGCGGTGCACCTGGACCAACCCGACACCACCTACACGCTGGCGGAGTACGAGGCGAGCGACTTCTACGCCAATCCCGGTGCGCTGCTCATGGCCGACGGGCGCGTGCCCGCCACCGGCCGCTTCGCGCGCTTCCGCCGGCGCGGACCCTCCGCCGCCGACGCGCCGGTGGTGCAGCTCTCGGCAGACGGGAGCTCGGTCTTCTTTTACGGCACCGAATACCACGAAGACCCCATGGAGGAGGGGCCGAAGACCTTCCTGGACCGGGTGGAGATCCGCACCGGCCAGAAGGAGCGCGTCTTCGAGGGATCCAACGCCGGCGAGTTCGAGCGAATCACCGCCGTGCTGGACGTGGACGCCGGCCGCTTCGTGGTGGAGCGGGAGAGCCCCACGGAGGTCCCCCAGTCGTATCTGGTGGAGGGATCGGAGCGTGCGCAGCTCACCCGCAACGTGGACTACACGCCCGACATCACCGCCGCGCCGAGGCAGCGCTTCACCGTGGAGCGACCCGACGGCTTCCGCTTCCTGGTGAACGTCACGCTCCCCCCCGACTACCGCGAGGGTGAGCGGCGGGCGGCCATGTTCTGGTTCTATCCCCGGGAGTACGAGGATCAGGAGAGCTACGACGAACGGGGCCGCACCTACAACAAGAACGCCTTCCCCGACTTCGGCACGCGCTCCATCGAGTACCTGGTGCGCCTCGGCTACGTAGTGGTGGAGCCCGACGCGCCCATCGTGGGCAAGGCGGGGCAGATGAACAACAACTACGAGCACGACCTGCGCAACAACCTGGCGGCGGTCATCGACGAGCTGGACACCCGGGGCCTCATCGACCGGAAGCGACTGGGGCTGGGCGGGCACTCCTACGGCGCCTTCAGCACGGTGAACGCCATGGTGCACACGCCCTTCTTCAAGGCGGGAATCGCCGGCGACGGGAACTACAACCGCACCTTCACGCCGCTGGGGTTCCAGAACGAGCGGCGCACCCTCTGGGAGGCGCGGGAGGTCTACCTCTCCATGTCGCCCTTCCTCTACGCCAACAATCTCACCGGCGCGCTCCTCCTCTACCACGGGCTCCACGACCAGAACGTGGGCACGGACCCCGATCACTCGCCCAGGCTCTTCCACGCGCTGAACGGACTGGGCAAGAAGGCGGCGATGTACCTCTATCCCTTCGAGGATCACGGGCCCGCCACGAAGGAGACGCTCCTGGATCTGTGGGCGCGCTGGACGGCGTGGCTGGAGGTGCACCTGGGCAAGCCGCTCCCGCCCACCACCGAGGAGGGAGGGGCGTGAGTGCAACATCGGCGCGCCTCGCTCCGTAGTTAGAAGGAAGGCGCGGGTGCCGCGCGTCGAGGAGCACCATTCCGGGGGGTGACGTCATGCGAGACGATCTCAGGAACCTGACGCTCATCGTGGTCTCCGCAGGGGCCGCGGTCCTCATGACGGGCGCGCTTGTCTCGGCGGCCTTCGACTCCGAGTGGGAGGTGCGCGTCCTGGAGCCCGAGGTGGTGGAGATCTCCTTCGAAGGGTCGGAGATCCTCCAGCCGTTGGAGGGCACCAACCGCCTCTTCGCCTCCGTGCGCACGCGTGACGGGCGCGCCATGGCGGGCTTCGTG
>WGEM01000537.1 GCA_015492755.1 Gemmatimonadota bacterium
CCGCACCGCCTGGTCCCTCGCCATCCTGGCGGCACTCCTCCTCGTGGGCACGGCAGGCTATGTGCTCATCGAGCACCAGAGTGTGTCGGATTCCTTCTACATGACCGCCATCACCCTCACGGCGGTGGGATACGAGGAGGTCTTCGAACTCTCGCCGGCGGGGCGCACCTTCACGATGGTGCTCCTCCTGAGCGGACTTTCGTGGATGGGGCTCTGGTTCGCCAACATCACCTCCTTCATCGTGGAGCTGGATCTCCAGGGAGCGCTGCGGAGGCGTCGCATCATGAAGCAGATCAGTGACTTACAGGACCACATCATCGTCTGCGGCGCCGGGCGTACCGGACGCCAGGTGGTGCAGGAGATCCACCAGTTCGGGCACGACTATGTGGTCATCGAACGGAGCCCGGACCAGATCGAACGTCTACGTGAATACGTCCCTGACGCGCTGGTCCTGGAGGGAGACGCCACGCACGACCAGACGCTCCTGGACGCCGGGATCATGCGTGCGAGGGGCCTCATCGCCTGCCTCAGCGCCGACACGGACAACCTCTTCGTCTGCCTCTCCGCCCGGGATCTGGCCGGCGGACTCACCATCGTGGCGCGCGCCTACGAGGAGGAGACCATCGCGAAGCTCTACAGGGCGGGCGCCGACCAGGTGGTGAGCCCGAACGTGAGCAGCGCCGTGCAGATGGCGTCGATCCTGCTCCGCCCCTCCGCGGTGGCGTTCCTGGACATCGCCACGCGTTCCGCCGACCTGCGCCTTCAGGCGGAGGCAGTGCCCGTGGGTGAGCAGCTCGCCGGAACCACACTGGCGGAAGCGCGACTCCCGGACCGCACCGGGCTCATCGTCATCGCCATCAAACGGGCTGGCGACTGGGGCGCGCTGGAGTTCAACCCCGCCGGCGACGCGGTGCTGCAGAAGGGGGACGAATTGATCGTCCTGGGCAGTGAGGAACAGATCGATGCCCTGCGCTCGTTCGCGGCGTGACGCGTCGTCTCGCGCCGCCGCGGGCCTACTTGTACCGGTAGGTGACGCGGCCGCGGGTGAGGTCGTAGGGGGAGAGCTCACACTTCACCCGGTCCCCCTCCAGGACGCGGATGTAGTTCTGCCGCATCTTGCCCGAGAGATAGGCCAGGATCTCATGGCCGTTCTCGAGCTTGACCCGGAACGTCGCATTGGGGAGCACCTCGGTGACGGTGCCCTCGATTTCGATCGCTTCCTTCGCCACGCGGAACGTCGCTTCCTCTGAGAGTTTACGCGGCCGAAACGGTACACACCCGGCGCCGCGGGTGCAACCTGCCCGTACGCGCCGTCACATCCGGAACCGGTAACTGAGCTTCACGAAGAGCCCGTCCGCCAGAGGACGCACGTCCCGGAAGCGGAAGCGCTCCGCGTCTTCCATCTCCCGGGTGTAGCCCACGTAGAAGACGGTGCCCGGGGACGGCTCATAGGACAGGAGCGCCTCCACGTGCACGTTGTGGCTCACCGAGCCCTGGCGGGCGGCGCAGAACTCGCCGGTGCATCCGTAGAGCGGGAGCCCCGTCACCGGGTCCCGGAGCGCCGCCACCTCCTGACTCTGGTACTCGAAGATCCCGCGCAGGAAGAGCGAGCGGCTGAACTGGTACTGCGCGCGGACGCGGGGGATCCAGGCGTTGGACGCCTCGGCGCCGTCGGCCTTCCGCTCCAGGCGCGTGTAGCGCACGCCCACCTCCATGGCAAGCGCGCGGGTGGGATAGAGGTTGAGGCTCAGGTTCCCGGAGCGTGAATCCGCCAGCTCCACCGGCACGCCGTAGCGGCGGTCGAAGATGGGGGTTTCGGAGAAGGTGTAGCGGATGTTGCCGCGCACCCGCTCCCACTTGTTCACCCAGAGGAAGACGGTGGTGGAGGGGAGATTCTCGAAGAGGCCCTGGTCCGGCCGGAAGGGGGCGTAGGTGCCGTCCGGGCGCCGCACGTTCAGGCCCTCGTACGCCTCCGCGGGGAAGGAGAAGACGCTCCGCTTGTGGTTCCACCAGAGGGTGATGTTGTCCCGGAAGGAGACGCGCCAACCCATCTGGATCTCCCCTTCCTTCAGTCCCCCGCCGGACCAGAACTCGTCGTGGTCCCAGTAGCCCTGCAGATCCAGCGAGGGCCCCACCTGCTGCACCAGCGCACCGGGCTCTCCGAACCAGTTGTACGAAACGCGCGACCGGAACTGCGTGTCGCCCACCCGGCGGAAGAAGCCTGACCCGGCCCGAAAGTCGGCGTCGGTATCTTCCAGTTCGGCGTTGAAGGAGAAGGTGCGCCCGGCGCGCTCCACCCGCGTGTAGAGGAGCCGGCCGGCGCTCCGGCGCTCCGACCCGGGCGTGCGCGTGAGGCTGGTGGCGCCCAGGACCGTCACGGTGTGTCGCCGGCCGAGTTGCAGCCGCGCGTCGGCGCCCACCACGCGGTTGTAATCGTCGCCGGCCACGGTGCGGTCCGTGTAGACCGCCCCCACCGTGGAGGAGCGTCCCACATCGCCGCGGATCCGCAGCAGGTTCACCACCGTGTTGGGATCGGAGGCGTCGAAGGCCTCGTCCACCGCGCCCAGGTAGCCCAGGCTCACGCCGCCCACCTTCCCGGTGAGCTTCGCTCCGGCGATGGGGTTGGCCACCGTCCGGGTGTAGACGAGCTGGCGCGCCATCCCGAAGATCTCGGTTCCCTCCAGGAAGAAGGGCCGTTTCTCGGGGAAGAAGAGGGCAAAGCGCTCGTTCACCGAGATCTGCCCGGCGTCCGCCTCCACCTGACTGAAATCCGGATTGTACGTGGCGTCCAGCGTCAGGTTCGAGGTGATCCCGTAGCTGGCGTTGAAGCCGAAATCCGCCCCGGGATCGTCGCGCACCAGACCGCCGGCTTCCGCCGAGTAGGCCCCCACCCGCTTGCCGGTGAGCACCGGGTTCAGCTCCATGAAGAGCCCCGGGTCCAGGTTGCGGAGCCCGTTCAGCTTCCCGGTCTGCTCCAGGCGGTTGGAGACGTTCCGGGTGATGGGCGCCCACGAGTTCTTGTAGCCGTTGCGCTGAATGTTGCGCTCGATCTGAAGGCCCCACGACTGCTCCGGCACCTCCGGGAAACGCAGGCTCTTGAAGGGGATCTTCACCTCCACCTGGTATCCCCAGTCGGTGATGCGCCCCTCGGAATCCCAGAGGAAGTCGGGGTTGGCGTCGATGGGGTCTCCGAAATGGCCGCGCCGTCCCGAGGAGCCGCTGGCGTTCCAGATCCCGTCGTGCTGCACGCCCAGCGGGTTCACCGTGAAGACATACGCCCGGCGCTGGTCGTTGAAGGTGTCCAGGATGATGCGGACGTAGTCGTCGGAGCGGGTGAACCCGTCGCGCTCCGAAAGCGTGGCGCGGATGCCGGAAGGATCGTCGTCGTACGCCTTGATGCCGAAGTAGATGGCGTCGGCGTCGACGATGACCCGTACCTCCGTCTTCTGCGTGGCGGGGATGCCCTCCACCGGTTCGAACTGTGTGAAGGAGGTGAGCACGGCGCCCCGCGCCCAGACCGGGTCGTCCAGGAGGCCGTCCACGCGGATGTCGGCCTGCTCCACCGCAGGCGTGGCCACCTCCAGCTCGCTGGCGGCGCCGCGGTAGGCGGCGGTGTCGGCCATGGCGCCGGTTCCGGCGAACGTGGCGGCCGCAGCGAGAAACAGGGAGCATTCGGGCAGCATCTATCGGTTCGTCTCTGAAATCCACAATGTGAGGCCCGGCACGACGCCCGGTGGCGGAGGGGTCCGCCCCGTACGGTGTCGAGTCCTTCAATGTAACGGAATCCGCGGTGCACCCGTGGGGTTGCCCCGCAGTCCGTCGCAGCCTTATCAGACACCCGAAGGGAGCAATCTGCTGGCGTGGACATGCCGCGAGACCGGGAAGCACGAGGCTCAGAGGGCCGGTTCTCGCCTGAGGAGCAGCGGGCCATCGAATCGGAGGCACGCGCCGGCGCGACACCCCTCTGCCCGCGCTGTGGCGTACCGCTGGATGCCCGCCCCGTCCCGCCGCGGCGGGACGTGTCCTACGTGCGCCGGCGCACGCTCTGGCTCTGCAGCCGCTGCCGCCGGAGCCTCGCCATCGACGACCGGTGAGCGCGGCGGTAGGTTGGCGGCCATGAGACCATCCCCTCGATTCCTCGGGGTCAGCGGTGTTCTACCGGCGCTCCTGATGGCCCTGCCCGCCGTGGCGGGCGCCCAGGCCGGCACCGCCGTACCCCGCGTGCTGGAGCTCCCCGCCTCCACCCGGGCCATGGCACTGGGCGACGCTTACATGATGAACGCCCGCCACGCCGACGCGCTCTTCTATCACCCTGCGCTCCTCACCGACGCAGGAGGATTCGGGCTCGACGTCCAGCGGTGGGGTACGGCCGGCACGGCGTCGGCGGCGTCCGCCGCCATGGAATGGTTCGGCGGCGGCGTGGGCGTCGGGCTCCTCACGCTCCAGTCAGGCGGGGAGGCGGACCTCTTCGACCCGAGCTCCAGCCCCGCCAGCGAGCGCGTGGCGGTGGTGGGCTACGCCCGCGAGCTCTTCGGCCTCTCGGTGGGCGTGGCGGGCAAGTGGGTGGAGGCGCGCAGCGGCGGTGCGCGCGACG
This sequence comes from Gemmatimonadota bacterium, assembly GCA_015492755.1. GTDB lineage: Bacteria > Gemmatimonadota > Gemmatimonadetes > Longimicrobiales > Gaopeijiaceae > S146-37. Next base: position 4,595 of record WGEM01000537.1, read on the forward strand.
CCGCGGCACTCGTGGACGTGAGCGTGGGCACGGAGGTGGGCCCCCTGAGGGCGGCGCTCACCGCCCAGAACCTGGGGGGAGTGATCACGCTGGACAGGGTGCGGCGGGAGCGCCCCGACCGGGTGCGCTTCGGCCTGGGCGCCTACGGCCAGCCGGTGGGGCCGCTGGACCTGGGGGCCACGCTCTCGGCGGTCTACGACGGTGAGGGAGTGACGCCCGCCTTGGGCCTGGAGGTGGGGTACTGGCCCGTGGTGGGCCGGACGTTCGTGGCGCGTGTGGGCCTGCGCGACCCGGAGGGGGACGCCGAGAGCCCCCTCTCCGTCGGCTTCGCCTACTGGGGGGACAACCTGGTGCTGGAGTGGGCGTTCCAGCCCGTGGACGAGGCTGCGGCGTCAGGAACGCACCGCTTCGGTGTCCGCTGGCGTTAGGAGCCCGGGAGGCGGTCCGCTACACGTACGGATACAGGTTCCGCTTCTCCGGGTCGCAGAGGCCGGCCAGGTTGTACGGCGCGATGTCGTCCCGCACCCGCGCCTCGAAGGCCGCCAGCTCCTCCGGCGACGGTCTCCGACCCCTCCGCGTGAGGCGCCGCGCGTCCTCCCACGCCCTCAGCACCAGCGCGTGGAAGCGGGCGTCGTGAGCGTTCAGGAACCCGTCGCCGGGCCCGCCCTCTCCGCGCTCCCGCCGCACCTCGCTGAAGGTGGCGCCGGCGAAGTAGTACATGCTGAACGCCACCGCCAGCGGAAAGGCGTCGAAGCCGGCATAGCACCCGTCGATCATGGCGTCCAGGAGCTCCACCTCCCGTAGTGTGAGGGAGGCGTAGCGCTCCAGGGCACGCGCCACCTCCGCGTCGTCACCCCAGGCCTCCAGCGCCTCCACCAGGCGCTCGATGCCGAAGAGGGTGAAGGCGTTGCCGGGGCTCATGAGGGGATCCACGAAGGCCGCCGCCGTGGGGAGGCGGCACCAGTCGGCGCCCGCCACCGGAAGCTGCAGGCGCTGCAAACGGGAGGTCCGGATGAAGGGCCGCACGGGACGCGCGCCCTCGAGGTGCGCCGAGATGGAGGGATAGCGCTCCAGCAGCGCCGCCCACTCCGCCTCGGGGCTTCCCCGCGGCTCCAGGTCCGAGAGCACCGCGCCCACGCTGGTGATCCCGTGGTCGAAGCGGAGGAACCACCACCACCCCTCGGGCGTCACGTGGTGGAGCGCCGCATCGTCCGCGGGAAACGGGTAACCCAGCGTGGAGCCGCCCAGCCCGGAGTAGACCTCCTCCCACCGCGGCACACCCTCGACGTGCGTGTAGATGGTGCGGGAGCGGGTCCGGATCCGCGCCGTGGCGTCTTCCAGCTCCAGCGCCTCTGCCAGCGGCGCGCCGCCCCCCGACGCGTCCACCAGGAATCGGGCGCGGACGCCGGCGTGCGCTCCACCGTCGCGATCCGCGGTGCGGATGAGCCACCCGGCGCCGCGCGCCACCTCCACCACCTCCACCC
>WGEM01000538.1 GCA_015492755.1 Gemmatimonadota bacterium
CAGGAGTCCCGCCCCCGAGCCCACCCAGCTCTTTCCGGGACTCACCGACGGGAAGATCTTGCGCCGGCCCCAGCGCCTCCCGGCGAAGAAGGCGGCCGCGTCGCCGATCCAGGTACTGGCCAGCGGCAGCGCCACCACCCCCAGGCCCGCCCAGGGGTCTCCGCCGGGAGGCACCCAGTCGTGTCCGGTGGGAAGGGAGTGGAGGAGGGGGACGAACGCCAGCGCCAGCCCCGCGTACAGCGCTGCGAAGACGGTCCCGGCCACCGCCTCCAGCGGGCGCGCGTCCGGCGGCCGCCGCACCAGCGCCACGGCGCCGCAGCCCAGCGAGACCACGGCCAGCACCGCCAGCGCCGGGGGAGCGAAGCGGTGAAAGTCGGGCCTGGCCGCCGCCAGGAGCACGAAGACCGCGGCGGCCGGCGGCGCCACGCCCTCCAGGAGGCGGAACCCGTCGCGTGCCGCCAGGCGTCCCAGCTCACGGGCGCCCAGCGCGGCGAAGAAGGCCACCGGCACCGCGAGGATCCAGCCGCCGGCGTAGAGGAGTCCCAGCACCGCCGGGACCCCCACCGCGGCCACGGCCCAGCGTTTGGTGAGTTCGTGGCTGGAAGCGTTGCTCACGGCGCCTGGACGCGGCCGAACCTGCGCTCGCGCCGCTGATAGTCCAGCACCGCCTCGAAAAGGTGCTCCCGATCGAAGTCGGGCCAGAGCACGGGCGTGATGTGGAGCTCCGTGTAGGCAAGCTGCCACAGCATGAAGTTGCTGATGCGGTACTCGCCGGAGGTCCGGATGAGGAGATCGGGATCGGGGAGACCCGCTGTGAAGAGCGTGCCGGCCAGAGCAGCCTCGTCGATGTCTTCCGGTGCGAGGGTGCCGTCCCGCACCCGCTCCGCCAGGAGGCGTGCTGCGCGCACCAGCTCCTCCCTCCCTCCGTACGACACCATGAGGTTGAGCCGAAGCTCCGTCCCTCCGCGGGTACCGTTCACGATGGTCTCCACCGCCCGGCGGGTCTGGGCATCGAGACGCTCGATCTGGCCGAGCACGTGGACCTCCACGCCCTGTCGCCGGAGTTCCGGGAGCTCCTTGCGGGCGTAGAGCTGCAGGAGGTTCATGAGCGCAGCGACTTCCTGCTCCGGGCGATTCCAGTTCTCGGTGGAGAAGGCGAAGAGCGTGAGGATTTCGATGCCCGCTTCCACCGCGCCTTCGATGGTCTCACGTACCGCCTTCATTCCCTCCCGGTGCCCCATGTGCCGCGGCAGGCCACGTTGCCGCGCCCACCGCCCGTTGCCGTCCATGATGACGGCCACGTGGCGCGGGACGTCGCCGCTGACGCGAATCCGTTCCAGTCGTTCAGACGCCATGGGTCAGGCGGCCGGGGCTCCGGGCGAACCGGAGCCTAGATGGCCATCACCTCCGCTTCCTTACGCTTCAACAGCTCGTCGATCTTCTCCACGTATTCATGGGTGAGCTTCTCGAGCTCGTCTTCCCGCCGACGACCCTCGTCCTCCCCGATCTCGTGATCCTTCACCAGTTTGTGGATCTCCTCCCGTACGAGGCGTCGGGTATGGCGGATGGAGATCCGTCCCTCCTCGGCCATCTTGTGCAGGAGCCGCACGTACTCCTTGCGGCGCTCCTCGTTGAGCGGCGGGATGGGCACGCGGATGACGTTGCCGTCGTTGGCGGGGTTCAGCCCCAGGTCGGCCGACATGATGGCACGCTCGATGTCGGCGATGATGGACTTGTCGAAGGGCTGGATCACCAGAAGCGTGGGCTCCGGGGTGGTGACCGTGGCCACCTGGTTGATGGGGAGCTTGGAGCCGTACGCCTCCACCCGTACGGTGTCCAGTAGCGCCGGAGTGGCCTTGCCGGTCCGCACCGTGGCAAACTCGCGGCGCATCGCGTCCAGTGCCGCCTCCATGCGTTCCCGGGCTTCCTCCACTGTGGGCATGAGGGTCCTCCGCTCTCCGGTAAAATGCGAATCAGATTCCCAGGGCCAACCTACGATACTAGCGTGCCCACCGCCCCTCCACGAATGGCCTCCGCCACCGCGCCCCGCTCCTCCAGGTTGAGGACGATGATGGGGAGGTGGTTCTCCTTGCAGAGCGACACGGCGGCCGCGTCCATCACCCCCAGCTCTTTCGCCACCACCTCCTGGAAGGTGATCCGGGGGATGAACTCCGCGTCCGGGTTCTTGGCGGGGTCCTTGGTGAAGACGCCCTGAACCTTGGTGGCCTTGATGACCACGTCCGCCTCCATCTCGATGGCGCGGAGCACCGCGGCGGTGTCGGTGGAGAAGTACGGATTGCCGGTCCCGCCGGCGAAGATGACCACACGCCCCTTCTCCATGTGCCGCAGCGCCCGGCGCCGGATGTAGGGCTCCGCCAGCTCGTCCATACGGATGGCGGTCATGACGCGCGTTTCCACCCCCTTGTGCTCCAGGAGGTCCTGCACCGCCAGCGCGTTGATGATGGTGGCCAGCATCCCCATGTAGTCGGCCTGGACCCGGTCCATGCCTTCCTTCGAGGCGAGGGCCCCTCGGACGATGTTGCCACCGCCAATGACGATGCCCAGCGACACACCCATCTCGTGGAGGGCGCGGATCTCATCGGTCAAACGATCGACGACCGCGGGTTCGATCCCGAACCCCCGGTCGCCGGCCAGCGCCTCGCCCGACAGCTTGAGGAGCACCCTCCTGTACTTGAGTCCGTTGGATGCGTCGCTCATGGCCTCTCCGCCGATGCGCGTGATGTGAGTCGGTGCGGGGCCTCCCCGCGTCCTCAGGAGCGCTCCCCCACCTTGATCCGCGAAAACCGTGCCACCCGGATCTTCTCACCGGTCTTCGCCGACATCTCGGTGATGAGATCCTCGATGGTGCGGTCCGGGTCCTTCACGAACGGCTGAGCGAGGAGCGTGTTCTCCTTGAAGAACTTCTGGAGCTTGCCCTCCACGATCTTCTCGGCGATGTGCTCGGGCTTGCCCTCCTCCTTCACCTGCTCCAGGTAGACGGCCCGCTCGCGCTCCACCACCTCTTCCGGGATGTCCTCGGGCGAGACCGCCAGCGGCGCCATGGACGCGATGTGCACCGCGACGTCGCGAGCCAGCGCCTTGAAGTCGTCGGTGTTGGCCACGAAGTCCGTCTCGCAGTTCAGCTCCACGATGACGGCGGTCTTGTTGTCGAAGTGCACATAGGAACCGATGGTGCCCTCGTTGGCGGTCTTCTCCGCCCGCTTCGCCGCCTTCGCCGCGCCCTTGGCGCGCAGGAGGTCCACCGCCTTGTCGAAGTCGCCACCGGTCTCGGTGAGCGCCTTCTTGCAGTCCATCATCCCCGCCCCGGTCATGTCGCGAAGGCGCTTCACGTCCTGGGCGCTGATCGTCGTCGTTTCACTCATCTCGTCGTCCTCGTCGCTCTGGCGATCGTTGTCATGTTCATGAAAAGAGGCGGGAGCGGACCGGAGACCCGGGCCCCTACCGCCTCTCCGGCCGGAGCCGAAGCCGCCCTCGGGGGGCCGGCCCCACCTCAGTCCTTGTCGGACTCCTCGGCCGCAGCCGCCTCTACGGCGGCCTCCGCCTCCTGCGGCGCGGCCTCGGCCTGCGCGTCGGAAGCGGTCGCCGTCACCTCTTCCGCCGTTTCCGCCGCGGCGTCCGGGGCCGAGGGCGCGGGCGCGTGTTCCTCCGCCTCCGAACCCGCGGCCTTCCTCTCGTCCTTCAGGTGCGCCGCGATGACCTCCGGGCGCGGACGGCGCTTCCGCCGCG
>WGEM01000539.1 GCA_015492755.1 Gemmatimonadota bacterium
GCGCTGGACGACGCCGCGCTCCTTAGCCAGTGCCGCGTGGAGACGTTCCGCGCCGGCGGACCCGGAGGCCAGCACCAGAACACCACCGACTCCGCGGTCCGGCTCACGCACCTCCCCACCGGGATCCAGGTGGTGGCCCGCGAGCACCGCAGCCAGAGCCGCAACCGGGCGCGCCTGGAAGAGCACACCACCGTCCCGCCACCGCGCAGGGCCACCCGGATCCGTCCGCGCGAGAAGGAGCGCAGGCTGGAGGAGAAGCGACGACGGAGCCGCACGAAACGGCTCCGTCGTCCCCCGGATCCGGACGATTGAGGCCCCGCCGGTGCGGCCCCGCTTGTTTCTCCCGGGCGCGGGACCGTAGCTTCCCCGGCGATGCGACGTCCTCTCTTGCAGCGGCTCCAGCACCCCCGGTCATGAGCTCCCCCGAAAAGATCCGCGTGCTCCTCATCGACGACGACGAGTCGGCGATGGTGCTCACCTCAGCCATCCTGGAGCAGATCCCCTCCGCCCGGTTCGAGCTCGACTGGGTCTCCGACGCCGAGGAAGGCCGAGCCGCCATCCGGAAGAGGGAGCACGACGTCTACCTCATCGATTATCTCATCGGGGACGACTCCGGCATCGACCTGGTGCGCGAGGCACGCGCCAACCAGATCCGCGCCCCCATGATCCTCCTCACGGGCAAGGGGGACTACGCCGTCGACGTGGCGGCGATGGAAGCTGGCGTCTCGGATTATCTGGAAAAGGGCAAGGTCAATCCCGACACCATGGAGCGCTCCATCCGCTACGCCCGGGAGCGCGTGCGGGCGGAGAAGGCGCTACGAGAGAGCGAGGAGCGCCACCGCTCCATGTTCGAGCACCTGCCCATCGGGCTCTACCGCACCACGGAGGACGGCGAGCTCCTCGATGCCAACCCCGCCCTCCTCCAGATCCTGGGGCACCCGGGCCGCGACGCGCTGGAGTTCGAGTACGCCCGGAATTTCTTCGTGAGCTCCGCGCACCGGCAGGCGTTCCTCAGCCGGCTGGAGATGGGCGTGGTGCGCGGCTTCGAGAGCGAGCTGGAGCGTCCCGACGGCCGCACCGTCCACGTGCGCTGCGCCGCGAGGGCCCACCGCACCCCCGACGGCCGGATCCACTACATCGAAGGAGCGGTGGAAGACGTGACGGAGGAGCGGGAGGCGCGGGACCTGTACGGGCGCGCCGGCCGCTTCACCTGGATCTTCGAGAGCTCGGGACTCGCCATCCTGGTCCTCAGCCGGAGCGGCGAGATCCTGGACGCCAACCCCGCCTTTCTGCGTGCCTTCGACTACGCCCGCGAAGAGCTGGTGGGCACGCCCCTGGCGGATCTGGCGGATGCGTCGGATCGCGCGGCGGTGGAGGAGGAGATCCGAGCGGTGGCGTCGGGTCGGCAGGACCTCTCCGAGGCCGAGCGTCGCCTGCGGGCGTCCGACGGCGGCGTGCTCTGGGCGCGCACGCGCACCGGTCTGGTGCGCACGTGGGAAGGACGGCCGGACCACATCCTGGTCCTCTTCGAGGACGTGGCCGAGGCGTGAGCAGGGATCGTCGGTTGTCGGAGTGGGCCCGCCAGGACTCGAACCTGGGACCTACCGATTATGAGTCGGCTGCTCTAACCGACTGAGCTACGGGCCCGGAGGCGTCTGAAAAATACACGGGCGGCGCCCGCAGGCGAGCCCTGGACCCCGCCGCCCGGCGCGCTACCTTCACTCGGCCTTCCGGTACGGCCCTCAACCCACCGCTTCCCATCGACGCATGCGGATCATCGTACTGGGCGCCGGTGAGGTGGGCTTCCACCTCGCCAAGCGCCTTTCGGAAGAGAAGCAGGACGTGATCCTGGTGGAGGCGGACCCGCAACGCGCGGAGTTCGCCTCCCAGCAGTTGGACGTGCTCACCATCACCGGAAACGGAGCCTCGCTGCGGGTCCTGGAGGAGGCCGGCGTCCGCGACGCCAGGATGCTCATGGCGGTGACCAGTCGCGACGAGGTGAACCTCATCGCCTGCATGGCCGCCAAGCGGCTCGGGGTGCGGTACGCGGCGGCTCGGATCTCCAATCCGGAGTACTATGACGAGGGCTCGGTCTTCTCGCAGGAGGAGATCGGGATCGACCTCATGGTGAACCCCGAACGGGAGTGCGCCCGCGAGACCTTCGCGCTGCTGAGGAGCGAGATCGCCACCGACGTGGTGAGCTTCGCCGAGGGGCGGGTCCAGTTGGTGGGCCTCAAGGTGAAGGAGGGGGCCCCGGTAGTGGGCCGCACCATGGTGGATCTGGCCAGAGACCTGGCGGACCACCACTACACCACGGTGGCCATCGTCCGCGACGGACGCACCGAGATTCCGCGGCCCGACTCCACCATCGAGGCGGGCGATCAGCTCTACCTCCTCTCCCCCACCGTGGAAGTCGACGACATCGCGCCGCTGGCGGGTTACGAGCACCATCCCCTCCGGCGGGTGATGATCGCCGGCGGGAGTGCCGAAGGCGAGTACCTGGCGGAAATCCTGGACCGGCACGGCGTGGAGCGCACCATTCTCGAACGTGATCGGCACCGCTGCCTGGAGCTGGCGGAACGGCTGCCGCGGGCGCTCATCCTGCACGGCGACGCTACCGACCTCGAGCTCCTGGAGATGGAGGGCGTCGCCGGAATCGACGGCTTCGTGGCAGCCACCAACAACGATGAGACCAACCTCCTCTCCAGCCTCCTGGCCAGGTCGGCGGGGGCTTACAAGGTGGTGTGCCTGGTGCACAAGTTCGAGTACCTGCCGCTGGTGCCCCGCGTGGGGGTGAGCGCGTCGGTCTCGCCGCGGATGTCCACGGTGAACGCGCTCCTGCGCTACGTGCGTCGCGGCAGCGTGCTCACCGTGGCGGGCCTCACCGGCACGGAGGCGGAAGCCATCGAGTACAGCGTGAACGCCGACGCCCCCATCGCCGGCAAACGCCTCCGCGATGTCCACTTCCCCCAGAACGCCGTGGTGGGCACCATCATTCGCGGGGAGGAGATCATCCTGCCCAGGGGAAGCGACCGCATCCTCCCCGGTGACGACGTGGTGGTCTTCGCGCTCCCCGAGGCCGTTCCCGAGGTGGAGAAGCTCTTCGCCTGATGTCGCTCCGCCGGGTCGTGCACGTCGTCTGCCTCCTGCAGATCTTCATCGCCCTCTCGATGCTCACGGCGGCGGGCGTGGGCCTCTGGTACCGCGAGGAGGTGGCATGGGGCGTGTTCCTGGCCGCCGTCACGGCGCTGGCGGCAAACGGCGCACTCTGGGCGCTGTCGAGGTCCGAAGGCGATCTGACGCTTCGGGAGAGCTTTGCCATCGTCTCGCTGGCCTGGACCGCCACCGCCGTCTTCGGGGCCCTCCCGTACCTCTTCACGGGAGTCATCGAGCGGCCCGCCGCCGCCGCCTTCGAGGCCATGTCCGGCTTCACCACCACCGGGGCCACCGTCTTCACCGACATCGAGGCGCTTCCCAGGTCCATCCTCTTCTGGCGGTCCCTCACCCACTGGCTGGGGGGGATGGGCATCATCGTGCTGGTCATCGCGGTGCTACCGTATCTGGGCGTGGGGGGGATGCAGCTCTTCAAGGCGGAGGTGCCCGGCCCCACCCCCGAGCGTCTCCAGCCGCGCATCACCCAGACCGCCAAGCTCCTGTGGATGGTCTACGTGGGTCTCACCGCGACGCAGACGCTCCTCTACGTGGCCGGCGGGATGTCCCTCTTCGACGCGGTGAACCACAGCTTCGCCACCATGGCCACCGGCGGTTTCAGTACTCGGAACGCGTCTCTCGCCGCCTTCGATTCCCCCTTCATCCAGTGGGTGACGGTGGCGTTCATGTATCTGGCGGGTGTGAATTTCTCCCTGCACTTCCGGGCGGTGACGGGTCGGCCGGTGTACGGCCGCGACCACGAGTGGCGCTTCTTCACGGGCGTGCTGGTTCTGGCCGGCGTGGCGGTGACGGCGCTGAACCTGTCCTCTCCCGCCTACGAGCGCCTCGAGCCGGCGGTGCGGGACGCCTTCTTCCAGGCGGCGTCCATCCTCACCACCACCGGCTTCGTAAGCGCCGATTACGAGCTCTGGCTCCCCGGCTCGCAGATGGTGCTCTTCGCGCTCTTCTTCGTGGGCGGGATGGCCGGCTCCACCGGGGGAGGCATCAAGGCGGTCCGTGTGCTCCTCCTCCTGAAACAGACCGCGAACGAGATCCGCCGGCACCTGCACCCCCGCGCCGTCCTCCTCACGCGTGTGGGAACGAAACCCGTCAAGCAGGACATTCTCGCCAACGTCACCGGCTTCGTGATCCTCTACCTCCTGCTCTGCCTGGCGGGGGCGGTGGCGCTGGGGATGCTGGGGATGGATCTACCCACCGCCATCGGCGCCAGCATCGCCTCCGTGGGCAACGTCGGCCCCGGCTTCGGCGAGGTGGGCCCCACGGACCACTACGGCTGGATGTCCGATCCCGCCATGGTGCTCCTCTCTTTCCTCATGATGGTGGGTCGGTTGGAGATCTACACCGTACTCCTCCTCTTCCACCCGGAGACGTGGAGGCGCCGCCGCGCCTACCACTGAGACCGGGCGGGCCGGCGCCTCCTTAGCAGGTCGCTGAAGAACCAGGGTGCCCCTCGCACATGGCGCTTTCGCGTGTTCAGCCGAGGAGCGACGACGAGTCGTAGCAGCGTTACGGCGAGGAGGAGCGACGACGGATCAACCGCGGAACCGCCATGTGCCCTTCTGCCTGCAGCACAGGAACCTAGAAGGTGGCGGGTTGGGGGTGGCACGGCCCCGCCTCCGTCGTTGGCGCGCCTCGACGTAGCTCAGGCTATTACTTCGTCGCGCCGCCTAGGATTCGGGGCCGTGCCACCCC
>WGEM01000540.1 GCA_015492755.1 Gemmatimonadota bacterium
TCATCCACCTCCACGTGGGCTTCGTGTCCACGTTCCGGATGGCGGAGCAGCTCCACCGCGTGCGGCAGGAGGGGGAGCAGCGTCTCCAGGCTTTCCCGCACCCCGGAGGGACTCCCGGGGAGGTTCACCACCAGCGAGCGCCCTCGCGTCCCCGCCACGCCCCGGGAGAGGGCTGCGTGCGGCGTGTGCGCCCAGCCCGTCGCCCGCAGGCGCTCGGCGATGCCCGGCACCTCCCGCTCCACCACCGCCAGCGTGGCCTCCGGCGTCACGTCGCGAGGCGTGAGGCCGGTACCGCCGGTGGTGAGCACCACGGGCAGATCACGCTCGTCGATCCAGGACATGAGCGTCCGGGCGATTTCCGGCCCCTCGTCAGGGACCACCGCGCGCACCGCCACACCGAGTCCCCGGGCCGCGCAGAGCTCTTCCGCCACGCGGCCGCTCTCGTCCTCCCGCTCGCCCCGCGCGCAGGCGTCCGACACCGTGAGGATGCCCACCTGGATCATCGGCGGATCGACCCTTCCGTATAGAAGGGCGGGCGCTGCACCACCGCCTTCAGCAGGCGCCCGCGCACGTCCACCTGCACCTCGGTGTCGGGCTGCGCCAGCTCCACCGGCAGGTACGCCATCCCGACCCCCACACCCAGCGACGGGCTGAGCGTCGCGCTGGTGAGGGTGCTCACCGGCCCGCCGTCGGCCACCACGGGATACCCCGGGCGGGGAAAGCCCCGCTCCACCAGCCGGAGGCCCGTGAGCCGCTGATGCACGCCCTCCTCCTTCTGCCGCTGAAGCGCTGCACGCCCCACGAAGGGTCCCTTCTCAAGCTTCGTGATCCATCCCAGTCCCGCCTCCAGGGGCGTGTGTTCCTCGTCCAGGTCGTTGCCGTAGAGCGCGTAACCCATCTCCAGACGGAGCGTGTCGCGCGCGCCCAGCCCGGCGGGGACCAGGCCGTGGACCTCACCGGCGGCCATGAGGGCGTCCCAGAGCTCCGGGGCCCCCTCGGCGGCCACGTACAGCTCGAAGCCGTCCTCGCCGGTGTAGCCCGTGGCGCTGATGAGCGCCGGCACCCCCGCCACCTCTCCCTCCGCGAAGCGGTAGTAGCGGATGCCGTCCACGTCGGGCACGGCCAGCGGCCGGAGGATCTCCCGCGCCACCGGGCCCTGAAGCGCCAGCAACGCGGTGTCGGCGGAGCGGTCCACCACCTCGGCGTCGAATTCCGCCGCGTGCCGTCGGATCCAGGCGAGGTCCTTCTCCTGGTTGGCGGCGTTCACCACCAGCATGTAGCCGTCGCTCCGCCGGTAGACGAGCAGGTCGTCCAGGATGCCACCGTCCTCGCGGCACATCGCCGAATACTGCGCCTGCCCCACCTCCAGGCGCGCGGCGTCGTTCACCGACACCAACTGCACCAGCCCCAGCGCCTGCGGACCGCGGATCTCGAATTCGCCCATGTGCGAGACGTCGAAGAGGCCGGCGGCCTTCCGCACCGCGTGGTGCTCCGCGGTGATCCCGGTGGGGTACTGCACCGGCATCTCGAAGCCGGCGAAGGGCACCATCTTGGCGCCGGCGGCAACGTGCTTGTGGTAGAGCGGGGTGCGTTTGAGCGGGGCGCTCATGCCATCAACTCCAGGAGAATGGATTTCTGTGCGTGCAGCCGGTTCTCGGCCTCGTCGAAGACGCGTGAGCGGGGCCCGTCGATGACATCTGCGGTGACTTCCTCGCCGCGGTGGGCGGGCAGACAGTGGAGGAAGATGGCGTCGGGATGGGCCAGCTCCATGAGCGATCCGTCCACCCGGAAGCCGGCGAAGGCCCGGGCCCGGGCCTCGGCCTCATCCTCCTGTCCCATGGACGCCCACACGTCGGTGGTGACCACGTGCGCCCCCCGGGCGGCCTCGGAGGGGTCCCGAGTGAGGACCACCCGAGCCGCGGCCTGCGCCCGCTCCAGGATGGCGGGATCCGGATCGTAGCCTTCCGGGCACGCCAGCCTGAGTTCGAAGCCCAGGCGGACGGCGGCGTTGAGCCAGGAGTTGGCCATGTTGTTGCCGTCGCCGATCCACGCCACCACCAGCTCGTCGTAGCGTGGCCCCAGGTTCTCCTCGACGGTCTGGAGGTCCGCCACCACCTGACACGGATGAAGGAGGTCGGTGAGCCCGTTGATGACGGGCACGGTGGCGTGGCGCGCCAGCTCTTCCACCTCCTGGTGCGCGAAGGTGCGGATCATGATCCCATCCACGAAACGCGAGAGGACCTTGGCGGTGTCGTGGACGCTCTCGCCCCGCCCCATCTGGCTGTCGCGGTCCGACAGGAAGAGGGCGTGCCCCCCCAGCTGGGTCATGCCCACCTCGAAGGACACGCGCGTGCGGGTGGAGGACTTGCGGAAGATCATGGCGAGGCTCCGGCCTTCCAGCCGCGCCGGCTCCTCGCCGCGCTTCAGCCGGTGAGCCCGGTCCAGTACCCGCCGGAGCTCATCGGAGCTGAAGTCGGTGATGGCGAGGAAGTCACGCTTCGGGTTCATGAGGGACTCTCGTGGCGCCCAGTGCGCGTGCGTGGCCCGATGGCCGGTCAGAGGATGTAGCGACTCAGGTCTTCGTCCCGTGCCACACGGTCGAGGCGCTCCCGGACGAAGGGCGCATCCACCACGATGCGCTCCTGACCCGATTCGGGAAGCTCGAAGAGCACCTCCTCCAGCAGCGTGGTCATCACCGTCTGGAGGCGCCGCGCGCCGATGTTCTCCATGCGGTCGTTGAGTTCCATGGCGATGCGCGCGATCTCCCGGACGCCGTCGTCGGTGACCTCCAGCGTGGCGCCCTCCGTCTCCAGCAGCGCCCGGTACTGCTCGATGAGCGCGTTCTTCGGTTCGGTGAGGATGCGGACGAAGTCTTCCTCCCTGAGGCTCTTCAGCTCCACGCGAATGGGGAAACGACCCTGCAGCTCAGGGATGAGATCCGACGGTTTCGAGACGTGAAACGCGCCTGCGGCGATGAAGAGGATGTGGTCGGTGCGTACCAGACCGTACTTCGTGGCGACGGTGGAGCCCTCCACGATGGGGAGGAGATCGCGCTGCACCCCCTCGCGACTCACATCGGGGCCCTGGCCCGAGCGCTCCCCGGCGATCTTGTCGATCTCGTCCAGGAAGATGATCCCCATCTCCTCCGCCCGGTACAGCGCCTCGTTCACCACCTCGTCCATGTCCACCAGCTTGTCCAGCTCGTCCTGCAGGAGGATGCGGCGCGCCTCCCCCACCGTGACGGTGCGGCGCTTCTTCTTCTTGGGGAGCATCTCCTGCAGCATCTCGGTGAAGTTGTGATCGAAGCCCTCGCCGCCGCCCATGGGGATCATCATCCCCTCGATGTTGGGCGCCTGCGTGATCTCGATCTCCACCTCGCGCTCCTCCAGCTTCCCGTCCCGGAGGAGACCGCGGAGCTTCTCCCGGGTACGGCGGCGGCGCTCCTGCAGGCCGTCGGCATCCGCCTCCGTCACGCCCTGCGGGCCTGCCACGAAGACGTGACCCGCCGCCGCAGTACCCTCCGTGGGCTCCGGCTCCGGGTTGGACACCGGCAGAAGCAGGTCCAGGAGCCGCTCCTCCACCCGCGCCTCCGCCACGTCCTGCACCTCGTACTCCCGATCCGCCCGCACGAGATTCACGGCGATGTCCACCAGGTCGCGGACCATGGATTCCACGTCGCGACCCACGTAGCCCACCTCGGTGAACTTGGACGCCTCCACCTTCACGAAGGGGGCGCCGGCGAGGCGCGCCAGTCGGCGCGCGATCTCCGTCTTCCCCACCCCGGTGGGGCCGATGAGGATGAGGTTGTTGGGCGCGATCTCCTGGCGGAGCTCCTCGTCCACCCGCTGGCGGCGCCACCGATTCCGGAGGACGATGGCCACCGCCTTCTTCGCCGCATCCTGGCCCACGATGTACTTGTCCAGCTCCGCCACGATCTGGCGCGGCGTCAGCTCGTCCAGCCACGCCTCCGCCGTGTCATCGACGTCGGGTGGAGGAGCGCCGCGCTCCTCCACCCGCTCCTCCGGACGGTCCATTACGTTCCCGCTCATCCTCACGCCTTCGACTCCGCACCCAGTTCGAGTACGACGATGTCGGTGTTGGTGTAAATGCAGATCTCGCCCGCGATCTCCAGTGCGTGACGCACGATGGAGGGCGCGTCGAGGTCGGAGTGCTCCTTCAGCGCACGGGCCGCCGCAAGCGCGTACGCCCCGCCTGATCCGATGGCCAGCACGTCGTCGTCGGGTTCGATGACGTCACCGGTCCCGCTCACCAGGAAGAGGTGCTGGCGGTCCGCCACCGCCAGGAGGGCGTCGAGCCGGCGGAGATAGCGGTCCAGACGCCAGTCCTTCGCCAGCTCCACCACCGCCTTGCGCACGTTGGCGGGATAGCGCTCCAGCTTCTCTTCCAGCTTCTCGAAGAGGGTGAAGGCGTCGGCCACCGCACCGGCGAAGCCTGCCAGGATCTGCCCGTCGTGGAGGGACCGGACCTTGCGGGCGCTCTGCTTCACCACGGTGTCGCCCATGGTCACCTGCCCGTCGCCGCCCATGGCGACGCGCCCGTCGCGGCGGACGGCGAGGACGGTGGTGGCGCGAACGTTCCGGAAAGCCATATCGGCGTCTCTGTCCATGCTCTGTGGGCCCTGGATCCGCGTCGCCGGGGCGTCCGGCGGGCGGGGCGTGGAATCTAACCAATCTCTGCCGAAGTGGCAGATGGCGCTGTGCATCCCGGGGGATCTGACGGAGGCGGCCGCGCTACTCCCCCCGAGGGTGCGCCTGACGGTACACCTTCAGGAGCCGCTCGCGGGACGTGTGGGTGTAGATCTGCGTCGTGGAGAGGGAAGCATGGCCCAGCAGCTCCTTCACCGCCAGGAGATCGGCCCCGCCCTCCAACAGGTGCGTGGCGAAGGAGTGCCGGAGGGCGTGGGATGAGAGCCCGCGGGCGCCGGCCGCCACTTCGAAGGCGGAGCTCACCGAGGCCTGGATGGAGCGTCGGGAAAGGCGACCCCCGCGGGCGTTCACCAGGAGCGCGCGCTCACGGGATCGCACCACCTCCGCCCGCCGGGGTTCGTAGCGCGCCAGCGCCTCCAGCGCCTTCTCCGTCACCGGGACCACCCGTTCCTTCCGACCCTTCCCCACCACCCGCACCAGGCGGCGCCTGCGGTCGATCTCGTCCAGGTCCAGATCGTGGAGCTCGGAGAGGCGAAGCCCGCTGCCGTACATGAGCTCCAGGATCAGGAGGGTGCGGGTGGCGGCCAGCGTGTTCTTCGCGGCCTCGAGCTCCGCCCACGCGAACACCTCGCGGGCGTCGGGCTGCGAGAGGTGTCCCGGAAGCTTCTTCTCCACCTTCGGCGTCCGCAGCGTCGCCACCGGGCTGGACGCCACTTCTCCGCGTCCCTGCAGGAAGCGGAAGAACGCCCGGACCGCCGATATCTTCCGCGCCACCGTGCGCTTCGCCAGACCCTTCCGGCCCAGCCACCCCATGAAGCCCCGCAGCGCCAGACGGTCCACCTGCGGGTGGTCCCAGTCCCAATCCGCACCCAGGTAGTCGTCCAGGAACGCACGGAGCTGCTCCAGGTCGCGGCGGTAGGCGCGCACCGTGTTGGGCGAGAGCTGCCGTTCCCGCTCCAGATGGCTGAGGAAGGCCTCCAGGCTCGCCGAGGCTCGCCCGCGCGTCACGGCGAGGCGGCCTCCACAGCCGTCAGGAGTCCGTGCGCACGGGTCCAGGCCTCGAAGTCGTTCCGGGCCCGCTCCGCCAGCGCCGCCCGCTTGGCCTTCTTGTCCCGGATCCGCGTGGGAAGCGGATCCACCAGGCCCCAGTTGGAGTTCATGGGCTGGAAGGCGCCGGGGTCGGCCTCGCGCAGATACCGGTAGAGTCCTCCCAGCATGGTGGTGGGCGGGGGCACCACCGGCTCCTCCCCCGCCAGGATCCGGGAGAGATTGATCCCCGCCAGAATCCCGCTGGCGGCGGATTCGGTATAGCCCTCCACGCCGGTGATCTGCCCGGCGAAGATGAGGTCCGGTCGGTCCGGGTGCGCACCGTAGGCGGTGAGCCGGGCGGGGAAGTTCAGGTAGCTGTTGCGGTGGATGGACCCCCAGCGGAGGAACTCCGCGTGCTCCAGACCGGGGATCATGGTGAAGATGCGCCGCTGCTCACCGATCTTCAGGCGGGTCTGGAAGCCCACCATGTTCCACATCTGCCCTGCGCGGTCCTCCCGCCGGAGCTGGACCACCGCCCACGGCCGCGCTCCGGTGCGGGGATCCACCAGTCCGATGGGCTTCATGGGCCCGAAGCGGAGCGTGTCCGGGCCGCGCTGGGCCATCACTTCGATGGGGAGACACCCCTCGAAGTAGGGCACCGCGTCCCAGTCATGTCCTTCGTGCGCCTCCCCGGCGCGGAGCGCCTCCACGAACGCCTCGTACTCCTGGCGGTTCATGGGGCAGTTCAAATAGTCGGCGTCCTCGCCGAATCGACCCTGGGCGAAGATCACCGACTCGTCGAGGCTCTCGCGGTGGACGATGGGGGCGATGGCGTCGAAAAACGCCAGCCCGTCGTCCCCCAGCAGCGCCCGGATGGACGCCGCCAGCGCGTCGGAGGTGAGGGGACCGGTGGCCACCACCGCGGGCCCCTCGGGGAGTTCCGTCACCTCTTCCCGCACCACCTCGATGGCCGGGTGGGCCTCCACCGCCCGGCTCATGGCCTCGGCGAAGAGCTCCCGGTCCACCGCCAGCGCCGAGCCCGCAGGCACCCGCGCCTCATCCGCCGCCGCCAGCAGCACCGAGCCCAGCGCGCGCATCTCCCTCTTCAGCGTCCCGTGCGCGTTGGCCGGGTCCTCGCTCTTGAAGGAGTTGGTGCACACCAGCTCACCCAGCCGGTCGGTGCGGTGCGCTTCGGTCATCCTCACCGGACGCATCTCCACCAGCCGGACCCGGTGACCGCGACGCGCCAGCTGCACCGCGGCCTCACATCCCGCGAGCCCTCCCCCCACGACGGTGACGGTCATGTCTTCTTCCGGCGCCCGCCGGAGCCCGACGATCGGCGCTTCCGGCCCCCGCCGCGGGCCGCCTTCCTGGCCAGGAGGTCCACCGCCGTGTCCAGGTCCACCTCGTCGGGATCCATCCCCTTCGGGATGGTGGCGTTCACCGAGCCGTCGGTGACGTAGGGACCGTAGCGGCCGGAGTAGATCACCAGCTCCGCCCCCGTCTCCGGATGCGGTCCAAGCTCCTTCAGCGGCGTACGCTTCCCGGAGGCCTTGGCCTCCACCAGCGCCACCGCCTCCTCCAACGAGACGCTCCAGAGATCCTCGAAACTCTTGAGCGAGGCGAAGGTCTTGCCCCGGCGCACGAAGGGGCCGAAGCGACCCAGCCCCGCCACCACCTCCTCACCGGTCCTGGGATCCACGCCCACGGTGCGGGGGAGCTCCAGCAGCCGCAGCGCGAAGTCCAGATCCACCGTCTCGGGATCCTTCCCCTTGGGCAGACTCACGCGCCGGGGCTTGTCGTCGTCGTGCTCCGGCGTCAACTCCACATAGGGCCCGTACGGACCGTGCTTCAGGCGCACCGGCCGTCCCAGCGTAGGGTGCTCGCCCAGCTCACGGCCCTCGGGGCTCACGCCGTCCAGCGACCGCGTGCCTTTGCACTCCGGGTATCCGGAACAGCCCAGGAAGCGCCCGAAGCGGTTCCAACGCACGAGCATGGGACGCCCGCAGAGGTCACACCTCTCCCCCTCCGCCGCAAGGATCTCCTTGATGATCTCGTCGGAGGTGGCCTCTCCCGCCTCGATGCGCTCCTTGAAGCCCGGGTAGAACTCCGCCAGCAACCGGCGCCAGTCCACCTCGCCTTCTTCGATGCGGTCCAGTTGCGTCTCCATGCGAGACGTGAACTCCACGTCGAAGAGGTTCGGGAAGAGGCGCACCAGGAGCTTCGCCACCACCTCGCCCAGGTCGGTGGGGTGGAAGCGCCGCTGGATGAGCTCCACATAGCCGCGGTCCACCAGCACGGAGATGATCTGAGCATACGTGGAGGGGCGACCGATGCCCAGGCGCTCCAGCTCCCGGACGAGGGACGCCTCCGAATAACGGGGCGGGGGCTGCGTGAAGTGCTGCTGCGGCTCCAGGCGTTCCAGCTCGGCGCGTTCGCCCTCCGCCAGCTCGGGGAGCGGCTCCAGGTCGTCGAGGCGTCGGTGCTCCTCCGGCTCCTTGGCTTCCAGATAGAGTCTCGTGAAGCCGGGGAACTTGACGATGGACCCGGTGGCCCGGAAGAGATAGCGCCGCCCCGACGCGCCCGGGAGGTCGAAGTCCGCCGTGGTGGTGTCATAGACCGCCGGAGCCATCTGACTCGCCACGAAGCGGAGCCAGATGAGCTCGTAGAGGCGGGCCTGGTCCGGCTCCAGGTAGCGCGCCGCCTCCTCGGGGAGGATGCTCACGTCGGTGGGCCGGATGGCCTCGTGGGCGTCCTGGGCCGCCGCCTGCTGCTTGCCGCTGTAGAGGCGGGGCGCCGCCGGCAGGTATGCCTCACCGAAGGCATCCCGGACCCAGGAGCGCGCCTGCTCGGCGGCGCCGGCGGAGACGCGGGTGGAGTCGGTACGCATGTACGTGATGAGCCCGATCTGACCCCGCGGCCCTAGCTCCTGCCCTTCGTACAGGCGCTGCGCGTTGGACATCGTGCGCCGCGCCGAGAATCCGAGGCGCTTCGCCGCCTCCTGCTGGAGCGTGGAGGTAGTGAAGGGGGGCGGCGCGTTCTTGCGCCGCTCACGGCGCTTCACGTCGGTGACCACGAAGGGGACGCCCTCCACGTCCCGAAGCACAGCCGTGGTCTCGTCCTCGCTACCCAGCTTGAACTTCTTGTGGTCGATCTGGTGGAGCTTCGCCTGGAACGGCTGCCCCTCCTTCAGGAGGTGGGCCGTGACGGACCAGTACTCCTCCGACACGAAGCTCCGGATCTCGTCCTCGCGCTCGCAGATGAGGCGCAACGCCACCGTCTGTACCCGACCCGCCGAGAGTCCGGGGCGAATGGGCTTCCAGAGGAGCGGGCTCACCTCGTAACCCACCAGCCGGTCCAGGATTCGCCGGGTCTGCTGCGCCTCCACCTTCCGGAAGTCCAGCGGGCCCGGTCGCTCCAGCGCCTCCTGCACCGCGCGTTTGGTGATCTCGCGGAAGGTGACACGCTGGAACCGTTCGCGGTCCTTCTCGAAGCCGAGTTGCTCGGCCACGTGGTAGGCGATGGCTTCGCCCTCCCGGTCCGGATCGGTGGCGAGGATGACCGCGTCGGCGTCCTTCGCCTTGCGCTTCAACTCCGAGAGGATCTTCCCCTTCCCCCGGATGGTGACGTACTTCGGCTCGAAGCCGCGCTCCACGTCCACGCCCAGCTCCTTCTTGGGGAGGTCGCGCACGTGTCCCACCGACGCCGCCACGTCGTACCCCTTGCCGAGGTACTTCCCGATGGTGCGCGCCTTCGCCGGAGACTCGACGATGACGAGTTTCTTTCCGTCCCTGGGGGTCATGAAGCTCCCTGAGTCATGGGGAGGCCGCGCCCTCCGGCGCCCCTCCGCTGCGCAAGCGGCCCAGAATCTCGGCCGTCACATCTTCTACCGTTCGTCCGTCCGTGTCCACCACCAGCCCCGCCAGGGCGTAATACGGCTCGCGGTGCTCCAGGAGCCGCCGGGCTGCCTGCAACGCGTCGGGCTCCGCCAGGAGCGGACGGGCTCCGGGCTCGGCGGCGGCGCGCCGTACCGCTTCTTCCGGTCGTACCCGCAGCCAGACCGCCACGGTGCCTTCCGGGAGCCGGTCCACGCGGTGGGGGTGCGCAGCCCAACCGCCCCCGGTGGCAATCACCACCTCCCCGGAGGCCAGAGCCTCCCCGGTGAGGCGGGCCTCCTCCCGGCGGAACCACGCCTCGCCCCTGCGGGCGAAGATCTCCGCCACCCGCATTCCCGACGCCTCCTCCACCGCCCGGTCCACGTCGATGAAGCGCCACCCCAGGCGACGCGCCAGTTCGGCGCCCACACGGCTCTTTCCGCTGGCCATGAAGCCCACCAGGACCACGCGCCGGAGTCCGCCGGGACCGCTCACCGCCCTCCGAACCCGCGCTCGGCGAGATACGTGAGGTAGCCCTGGAAGTTCCGCCGCA
>WGEM01000541.1 GCA_015492755.1 Gemmatimonadota bacterium
GGATGGTGACCGTACCGGGGTCGTCCGGACAGAGTCCATGAAGCGTCGTTTCGAGGAGATCTATGCCGGTGGGGAGTGGGGCTCGTCGAGCCGCAGCGGGCCCGGTTCCGTGCCGTCTAGACTGGGCGCCTACCTCGATCTCCTGCAGGCGGTCCTCGAGCGGACCGGCGCGTGTACCGTCGTGGATCTCGGGTGCGGGGACTGGTCGTTCTCACGATACGTGGACTGGGGTACGGCCCGCTACGTGGGACTCGACGTGGTCCCGTCGTTGATCGAGAAGCTCAACGCCACATACGGCTCGGGTTCCATCCGCTTCGAGCTGGTGGACGAGGAGCTCAGTACGGTGGAGGAGGCGGATCTCCTGATCGCGAAAGACGTGTTGCAGCACTGGTCGAACGAGGCGGTGCATCGCTTTCTTCGAAGACTCCATCGCTTCCGTCATGCGCTCCTGGTCAACGACGTGGCGTATGAACGGCGCCGGTGGTCCGCCTTTCTGAGATACCGCCCCGCGGCCGTGCCGAACTCCGATACGGTCACGGGTGGGTACCGGCCGCTGGATCTCACCAAGCCCCCGTTCGGACTCGAGGCGGAGCGATTGCTGCGGTTCCAGGTTCATGACGGGTTCGACCGCTTCACGAAGGACGCGCTCCTGTGGACGAACCCGTCGTCGGCCCGCGGATGAGAACCGGACCCATGCTCTGCCGCGTGCCCGTCCTCCTGGTCCTCCTTCTCGCCGCGGCACCCGCGGGAGGAGTGCGGGCTCAGACGGGAGCCGTCGAGCGCGCCGGCGACGTCCTCATGGGCGCGCTGCCGGCGGGCGCGTTTGCGGCCACGCTGGCCGAGCAGGACTGGACGGGCTCCCGTCAGTTCCTGCTGGGCTTTGCCACCAACGCCCTCGCCACCCGGGGGCTGAAGCTGGCGGTGGGCCGGCGGCGGCCGGACGGAAGCGACCACGAGTCCTTCCCGTCCGGCCACACCTCCATCTCGTTCCAGGCGGCGTCCTTCATCCACCTGCGCTACGGTTCCGAGTACGGGGCGGCTGCCTACCTTGCCGCGGCCTTCGTGGGGTTCAGTCGCGTGCACGCCCGTAAGCACTTCGTCAGCGACGTGGTGGCCGGGGCCGCCCTGGGCGTTCTGAGCACGGCGGTGTTCACACGCCGCCGCCGTGAGGCTCGCGGCGGAGGACCGGGAGCCCCGGCCCTCGGACTCGCCGTGTCCGTGCGGCCCGGCGGTGCCGTCCGCTGGTGGGTGGGGAGGGTGCGTGGCGAGGGGCGCTGAGAGAGGGAATCCGCTGGCGGCACCGGGACTCCCTGCGGCCGGGTCCGGTCATGCACCTTGAGGACGAAGATGTGGTCGGTAGCATCCCCGCTGCCCGTCGACGTCACCGCGTCACGCTGCACGCCGGCCCGGGCGGAAGCAGATGGCTCTGCGGTGGGCGAGGCGCGCCGCGTCCAACTACCCCGCGTCGCTGAATGCCCCGGTTCCCCGGTCCGGACGACCTGTTAGCTTTGCCGCCATGCAGAGCGGCGCGCCCCGAAAGGTCCTCCTCGTCATCCTCGACGGGTGGGGCCATTCCGATTTCAACGATCCGCCCGATCCCGGCAATGCCGTGGAGCAGGCGCACGTGCCCAACTTCCGCATGCTCTACGACACCTGCCCGCGCACGCGCCTGGCGTGCTCCGGCGCCGACGTGGGGCTCCCCGACGGGCAGATGGGCAACTCCGAGGTGGGGCACCTGAACTTGGGCGCGGGGCGGATCGTCTTTCAGGACATCGTGCGCATCGACCGGGCGGCGGCGGACGGGACGCTGGCGGAGCGCCTCGGGCTGGACGGCCTGGTGGCGGGCCTGCGCCGAAGGGGCGGGCGGCTGCACCTCATCGGACTGGTCTCCGACGGCGGCGTCCACAGCCACATCCGCCACTTCCAGGCGGTCCTGGATCTGCTCCCCCGGGATCTGCCGGTGCGCGTCCACTGCCTCACCGACGGCCGCGACACCTCGCCCACCAGCGGTGTGCGCTTCGTGGGCGCGCTGGAGGGACGGGTGGCGGAGGTGGAGCCTTGGGCCATCGCCTCAGTGACGGGCCGCTACTGGGGCATGGATCGGGACCGGCGCTGGGACCGGACTCGCCGCGCCTGGGAACTCATCGCCCGGGGTCGCGCGGAGCGCTGGGCCGACACGGCGGTGGAGGCGGTGGAGACCAGCTACGCCGAGGGCGTCACCGACGAGTTCATCGAGCCCACCGGCGTCGGGGAAGCGGGCCGGGAGGGCATCGGTGACGCGGACGCCGTCGTCATGATG
>WGEM01000542.1 GCA_015492755.1 Gemmatimonadota bacterium
GATCACGCTGGTGGTGGGCGGAGGCTTTCACGGCAAGTCCACGCTCCTGCGGGCGCTGGAAGCGGGGGTGTACAACCACCGCCCCGGCGACGGACGGGAACGGGTGGTGAGCATCCGGGACGCCGTGAAGGTCCGCGCGGAGGACGGGCGCGCCGTCACGGGCGTGGACATCTCGCCCTTCATCGGCACGCTCCCGCAGGGCCGGGACACCTCGTTCTTCTCCACCCCCAACGCCTCGGGATCCACCAGCCAGGCGGCGGCCATCATGGAAGCGCTGGAGTCGGGTGCCCGCGCGCTCCTCATCGACGAAGACACCTCCGCCACCAACTTCATGATCCGGGACCGCCGGATGCAGGAGCTGGTGCCCAAAGCGTCGGAGCCCATCACACCCTTCGTGGACCAGGCCCGCAAGCTGTACGCCGCATGCGACGTGAGTTGCGTGCTGGTCCTCGGCGGGAGCGGCGATTACCTGGACGTGGCGGATACGGTCATCCGCATGAACGCCTACCTCGCCGAGGAGGTGACGGAGGAAGCCCGGGAGGTGGCCAGGCGCTTCCCCACAGGCCGGGAGAGCGAGGCGGGTCGCCCGGTGGCCACCCCTCCGCCGCGACGCCTCCCCGCCGGAGCCCTCAACCCGGAGCGGGGCCGGCGGCCGGTGCACGTGAAGGTGCCCGACGCGCGGACGCTGGTCTTCGGGCAAGAGGTGGTGGATGTGGTGGCCGTCGAGCAGATCGTGGCCAGAGCGCAGCTCCGCGCGCTGGGCCTGGCGCTGGCGCACGTGGCACGCGTGTCGAAGGAGCGTGGAGGCCTCACGGTGCGCGAGGCGCTCGATGCAGTGGACCGTCTCCTGGAGCAGGACGGCCTGGACGGACTCGATCCCCGCCGCCCGGGAAACCTCTTTTCCTTTCGCCGCCACGAGCTGGCCGCCATCTTGAACCGGCTGCGGACGCTCCGGGTGGTACCGGGGTAGGTGTCTCCCGGGACCCGGCCTGCGCCCACCGCCGCCACACATCTCCCGCATCTCCCGCCCGCAGGAGTCATCCCATGTTTGCGCACATCCTCTCCAGTCGCCTGGCCCGCATCGTGCCGGCGGCGGCCCTGAGTCTCTCCTTCGCCCTCCTCCCCGCACCTCCGCTGGTGGGGCAGCAGACGGAACAGGCGCTGGAGCGCGTCACCACCGTTGAGGGCATCACCGAATACCGCCTGGACAACGGCCTGCGCGTCCTCCTCTTCCCGGATCCCAGCAAGCCGCAGATCACGGTGAACATCACCTACTTTGTCGGATCGCGGCACGAGGGCTACGGCGAAACCGGCATGGCGCATCTCCTGGAGCATCTCCTCTTCAAGGGCACGCCCAATCACCCCGACCCCATGGCGGAGTTCACCGAGAAGGGTGCGCAGCCCAACGGCACCACCTTCTACGACCGGACCAACTACTTCGAGATCTTCCCGGCCTCGGACGAGAACCTGGAATGGGCGCTGGACCTGGAGGCGGAGCGGATGCTCCAGGCCCGGGTGGAGCGCGAGGATCTCGACTCCGAGATGACGGTGGTGCGCAACGAGATGGAGGCAGGTGAGAACAACCCGCTGGGCATGCTCCTGCAGCGCACCCTCGCCACCGCCTACATCTGGCACAACTACGGCAAGTCCACCATCGGTGCGCGCTCCGACGTGGAGAACGTGCCCATCGAGCGCTTGCAACTCTTCTATCGCAAGTACTACCAGCCGGACAACGCCATGCTGGTGGTGGCGGGTAACTTCGACGAAGAGACGGCGCTGCGGCTGGTGCGGGAGAAGTTCGGTTCCATTCCTCGCCCCGAGCGTACGGGCGAGATGGTGATCTGGCCCACGTACACGCGGGAGCCCCCGCAGGACGGAGAGCGGCAGACGACGCTCCGCAGGGTGGGTGACGTGCAGTACGTGATGTCGTCGTATCACGTGCCCCCGGGATCGCACCCCGACTACGCGCCGCTGGACATCCTGGCCTTCGTCCTGGGTGACACGCCGTCGGGCCGTCTCTACCGGACGCTGGTGGAGGACCGCAAGCTGGCCACCGCGGCGGGGACCTTTGCGTTCCAGCTTCGCGAAGCGGGACCGTTCATCACCTTCGCCACCGTCCCGGAGGACGGCGACCTCCAGGCCACGCTGGCGGCGATGAACGAGACGGTCATGGGCGTGCTGGAGGACCCGGTGACCGCCGAAGAGGTGGAGCGGGCCAAGACCTCGCGCCTCAACGCCATCCGTCAGGCGTTCAACTCCTCGGCCGGCATTGCGCTCCAGCTCTCGGAGTGGGGCGCCATGGGCGACTGGCGGCTCTTCTTCATCCACCGCGACCGCCTGGAAGCGGTGACGCCGGAGGACGTGAACCGGGTGGCGCACGCCTATCTTAAGCGGGACAACCGGACGGTAGGCCTCTTCATCCCCACCGATGAACCCGACCGGGCCGAGATCCCCGACGTCCCCAACATCGAGGCCATGGTGGAGGGCTACACGGGTCGCGAAGCGGTGGCCCAGGGCGAGGCCTTCGACCCTTCCCCCGACAACATCGAGGCGCGTACCACCCGCTTCACGCTGCCCAACGGGATGAAGGTGGCGCTCCTGCCCAAGGAGACGCGGGGCGATCAGGTGGTGGTCCGCATCCGCCTCCAGTTCGGTGACGAGGAGTCGCTCCGGGGTCGCACGGCGGCGGGGTCGCTGGCGGGCGCCATGCCCATGCGCGGCACCGTGAACCGGACCCGCCAGGAGATCCAGGACGAGCTGGACCGCCTCGAGGCCAGCGGGTCCGTCAGCGGTGGCGCCACCATCGCCACGGGGCAGTTCCAGACCACCCGCAGCCACGTGTCCGACGTCCTGGCGCTGATGGCCGAGATCGTACGCCAGCCCTCCTTCGACGCCGACGAATTCGAGATCCTGAAGGAACAGCGGCTCACTTCACTGGAGGCGCAGCGCACCGAGCCGCAGCCGCTGGCGTCCATCGCGCTGCGGCGGCACATGCAGCCCTGGGAGAAGGGCCACCCTAACTACACCGAGACCATCGACGAGGCCATCGCGTCGGTGCAGGCGGTGACGCTGGAC
>WGEM01000543.1 GCA_015492755.1 Gemmatimonadota bacterium
ATATTGTCTCCGTCCGCCGGGCGCCTCCATGGCGCCACGGGCCGCATTCCGCGGACGCGCCCGGCCCCGGCCCGGCCCGCACGCGCGCCCCGATGCGGCACCCCCCCACACCCGAACCCCACCCCGGGACGCACCCATGACCGAATCCACCACCGACGCGCCCGCGCCCCCCGTGGTCCTGGTCACCGGATCCGCCGGATTCATCGGCTTCCACCTCGCGCGCCTCCTCCTGGAGGAGGGGCACACGGTGGTGGGCTACGACGCCATGACGGACTACTACGACCCCCGTCTCAAGGAGGCGCGGAACGAGATCCTGGCCGGGCACGAGGGCTTCACCTTCGTGCGCGGGATGCTGGAGGACCTCGACCTCCTGCGCTCGGTGTGCCGCCAGCACCGGCCCCACGTCGTCGTGCACCTGGCGGCGCAGGCGGGGGTGCGCTACAGCCTGGAGCATCCCCGGGCCTACATCGACGCGAACCTGGTGGGCAGCTTCCACGTGCTGGAGTGCGCCAGGGAGCTGGGCGTGCGCCACCTCCTCATGGCCTCCACCAGCTCGGTGTACGGCGCCAACACCGAGATGCCGTACACCGAGACGCAGAAGGCCGACACCCAGATGAGCCTGTACGCCGCCACCAAGAAGGCGAACGAGGCGATGGCGCACAGCTACGCGCACCTCTGGGACCTCCCCATCACCATGTTTCGCTTCTTCACGGTCTACGGGCCGTGGGGCCGGCCCGACATGGCGCTCTTCAAGTTCACGAAGGGGATCCTCGAGGGCACGCCCATCGACATCTACAACCACGGCGAGATGTGGCGGGACTTCACCTACGTGGACGACCTGGTGCGGGGCATCCGCCTCCTCATGGATGTGGTGCCGCGGCGCCCCGGGCGGCCCGAGGAGATCCTGGAGGGGGACAGCCTCTCGCCGGTGGCGCCCTTCCGCATCGTGAACATCGGGAACTCCGAGAAGGTGCGTCTGCTGGACTTCGTGGATGCCATCGAAGAGGCGCTGGGCCGCAAGGCCGAGCGCAACTACATGGGGATGCAGAAGGGCGACGTCCCTGCCACCTGGGCCGACGCCTCGCTCCTGCAGCGCCTCACCGGATACCGGCCCCGCACCGACGTCCGGGAGGGCGTGCGTCGCTTCGTGGCATGGTACCGGGAATACTACGGGGTGTGAGGCCGGCGCCGGGCGTGTGCCAGGCAGCCTTTCATATGGATGGGCATCTGCTCTATGTTATAGGCAGCCTATAATACAGAGCGGCTACGCCCGCCATCCTCGACGCAGCGCAGCGTATGGAATCCCACGTTCCCTCTTCGACGCGGGCCGGTCGTTACGTCCGGCAGCCGGAAGGATACGTGGCGTTCCTTCCCGCCTCGCTCCCTCCGGATCCGCCCGTCCGGCTGGACGCGTCGCTGCACCAGCGGCTCTCTCGCGCGGATCGGGCCCTGGGCCGCCTCGACGGTGCCATCACGACGCTCCCGAACCCGGATCTCTTCGTGATGATGTACGTGCGCAAGGAGGCGGTCCTCTCCAGCCAGATCGAGGGCACGCAGAGCTCGCTCCAGGACCTGCTGGCTGCGGAGGCCCGTGTCCTGGATCCGGAGCGCCCTCGCGATGTGGAGGAGGTGGTGAACTACGTCCACGCCCTCAACCACGGGCTCCGGCGTCTCGAGACGTTGCCGGTTTCCGTGCGGCTGATCCGGGAGATCCATGAGCGCCTGGTGAAGAGGGTGCGGGGTGCCCACCTCACGCCCGGCGAGCTCCGGCGCACCCAGAACTGGATCGGCCCCCCCGGGGCCACGCTGGCCGAGGCCAGCTTCGTGCCCCCTCCTCCAGCGGCGGTACCCGACGCCCTGGCGGATCTGGAGCGTTTTGTGCATGAGGAGGGCGGGCTCCCGCTGCTGGTACGGGTGGGCATCGCCCACGCCCACTTCGAGACCGTGCACCCCTTCCTGGACGGGAACGGTCGGGTGGGCCGTCTCCTCATCACCCTCCTCCTCGTGGAGCGGGGCGCGCTCTCCAAGCCGGTCCTCTATCTCTCCCACTTCTTCCGGCGGCACCGCAATGAGTACTACGATCGGCTGCAGCGGGTGCGGGACGCGGGTGACTGGGAGGGGTGGCTCGAGTTCTTCTTCCGCGGCGTGGAGGAGGTGAGCCAGGAGGCGGCGCTCACCGCGCGGCGGATCCTGGAACTCCGCGAGATCGACCGTGCGCGCATCACGGAACACTTCGGGCGGACGGCGGGGAACGGCCACCGGGTGCTGGAGCGGCTCTACGTACAGCCCATCGTGTCCGTGAACGAGGTGGCGGAGATCACCGGCACCAGCTTTGCGGCGGCGAATCAACTCACGGCCCGCCTCGTGGAGCATGGGATCCTGCGTGAGTTCACCGGACGCCGCCGGAACCGGCGCTTCCTCTAC
>WGEM01000544.1 GCA_015492755.1 Gemmatimonadota bacterium
GACACCCAGCGGTGGGCCAAAGTCATTGACCATACCCGCTGCATCGGGTGTCACGCTTGCACCACGGCATGCAAGTCCGAGAACGAGGTGCCGCTGTCGGTGACACGCACCTTCGTGAAGTATGTCGATACGGGGGAGTTTCCCCAGGTGCGCCGCTCCTTTCAGGTGACGCGGTGCAACCAGTGCGAGGACCCTCCGTGCGTCGCCGCCTGCCCCACCGCGGCCATGCATCAGCGGCCCGACGGCATCGTGGATTTCGACAAGTCCATCTGCATCGGGTGCAAGGCGTGTATCGCGGCCTGCCCCTACGACGCCATCTTCATCAACCCGGAGGACCATTCGGCGGAGAAGTGCAACTTCTGCGCGCACCGGCTGGACGTGGGCCTGGAACCCGCGTGTGTGGTGGTCTGCCCCACGCAGGCAATCATGGTGGGCGACATGAACGATCCGTCCTCGGAGGTGAGCCGCATCCTCCACCGTGACGCCGTCGCGGTGCGCAGGCCCGAAAAGGAGACCCGTCCCAAGCTCTTCTACAAGGGGGCGGACCAGGTCACCCTGGACCCCATCGCCGCCCGTACGCCTGACGGCGGCCTCTTCATGTGGAGCGAGCAGGGCAGCGAGTCCCACCAGGTGCCCTCGGGACATCCGGGTCCGTGGAACAGCTCCGCCGCGGCGGTGGTGAGCTACGACGTGATCCACCGGGCGCCGTGGGACTGGAGGGTGAGCCTGTACACCTTTACCAAGTCCATCGCTTCCGGGGCCTATATGGCACCCCTGCTGGCGATCCTCTTCGGGCTCATTCCGTGGGCCTCCCGGGCCTGGATCACGGACGGGCCCGTACTGGCGCTCATCTTCCTGGCCCTCACCGGAGGGCTCCTCGTGTGGGACCTGGAGCATCCCGAGCGGTTCTGGATGGTGCTCTTCAAACCCCAACTGCGCAGTTGGCTCGTGCGTGGTGGCTTCATCATAAGCGGATACGGTGCGGTGCTGGCGGCGCACCTCGCCCTGGTCTTCCTGGGTCGCGGCGACTTCACGCGTCCGCTGGCATGGGCGGGGGGGCCCCTGGCGCTGGCGGCGGCGATCTACACCGCCTACCTCTTCGCCCAGGCCCGCGCCAGAGACCTCTGGCAGAGTCCCCTCCTGCCCCCTCACCTCGCCGTCCAGGCGCTCATGGCGGGTGCCGGGGCGCTGGTGCCCCTGGCGGGCCCTGAGGCGGTGGGGGCCATGCTCCTGATCTTCCAGGCGGCGGCAGTGGTTCACCTCCTCATGGCCATCGGGGAGGCGACCGTGGGGCACCCGACGGCGCACGCGGCGCTGGCCGCTCACCAGATGACCCATGGCCGTTATGCCGGGTTCTTCTGGGGCGGCCTGGCCCTCACGGCGTCGGGTCTGGCCGTTTCCTTCTTCGTTCCGGCGGCGGCCCTGGTGGCGCTGCTGGGTCTGGTATCGTTCGAACACGCATACGTGCAGGCGGGCCAGTCGGTCCCGCTGGCCTGAACCGGAGCGCTTTCTCACCATGACCGATCCCCAGGAACTGGAACGTCGCGTCTCGGCGGCGAGGGCCGAGACGGAGGCCCGGGGCGAGACCTTCTACCCGGGGGCGAGCCGCATCCACCTGGCGGCCTACCCGCCGAAGGAGCGCTGGAACGACTGGGTGGAGCTGGACGCCAAGGCGTGGCCACGGCGGGTGGAGCGCCGCTACATGCTGGTGCCCACCACGTGCTTCAACTGCGAGTCGGCGTGCGGACTCCTGGCCTACGTGGACCGTGACACGCTCCAGGTACGCAAGTTCGAGGGCAACCCCGAACACCCCGGCTCACGGGGGCGGAACTGCGCCAAAGGTCCGGCCACACTGAATCAGGTCACCGATCCCGACCGGATCCTCCACCCGCTCCGGCGTGTGGGTCCCCGCGGCGGTGGGCGCTGGGAGGCGGTGAGCTGGGACGAGGCGCTGGACGACATCGCCGGCCGTATCCGCCGCGCCATGGAGGAGGAGCGCCACAACGAGATCATGTACCACGTGGGACGCCCCGGGGAGGACGGCTTCACCACGCGGATGCTGGCGCACTGGGGCGTGGACGGGCACAACTCCCACACCAACGTGTGCTCTTCGGGTGCCCGGGCGGGCTATCACTGGTGGATGGGGATGGACCGGCCCAGCCCGGACCACGCCTCGGCGAAGGTGATCCTCCTGGTGAGCAGCCATCTGGAGACGGGGCACTATTTCAATCCTCACGCGCAGCGCATCCTGGAAGGGAAGAAGAACGGTGCCAAGCTCATCGTGCTGGATACTCGCCTCTCCAACACCGCCACACACGCCGACTTCTGGCTTTCGCCTTATCCCGGATCCGAGCCCGCCATCTTTCTGGCCATCGCCAACTGGATGATCCAGGAGGGCCGCTACGACCGCGACTTCGTCAGGCGGTGGTGGAACTGGCAGGAGTACATGGAGGAGGTGCGCCTGGAGCCGGGTGCGTCGTTCGAACGGTTCGAGGAAGTTCTTCGTAGCATCTACTTCGAGTACACCTTCGAGTTCGCCGCCGCCGAGAGCGGAATCGACGCGGATACACTGCGGGAGGTGGCAGAGGTGGTGGCCTCGGCGGGCACTCGCCTGGCCACGCACAACTGGCGGAGCGCCGGCTCGGGGAACCTCGGGGGATGGCAGGTGGCGCGGACGCTGACGCTCCTGAACGCCCTCCTGGGGGCGCTGGCCACGGAGGGCGGCACCTTCCCCAATGCCTGGAATAAGTTCGTGCCGCGCCCGCCCAGGCTCCCGGAACGCCACCCGAAGCAGTGGAACGAGATCCTCTGGCCGAAGGAGTATCCGCTGGCGCTGATGGAGATGTCCTTCCTCATGCCCCACCTCATGCGGGACCAGGACGCCTACGTGGATGTGTACTTCACCCGCGTCTACAACCCCGTGTGGACGAACCCCGACGGGTTCAGCTGGATCGAGATGCTCACCGACGAGCGCCGCATCGGGCTCCACGTGGCCATGACGCCCACCTGGAACGAAACGGCCTTCTTCGCCGACTACGTGCTGCCCATGGGCCACGGGCCCGAACGCCACGACCTCACCTCGTACGAGCAGTACGACGGCCAATGGATCGCCTTCCGGCAACCGGTGCTGCGCACGGCGCGGGAGCGTCTGGGCGAGACCGTCACCGACACCCGCCAGGTGAATCCCGGCGAGGTGTGGGAGGAGAACGAGTTCTGGATCGAACTCACCTGGCGCATCGACCCGGACGGATCGCTGGGGATCCGGAGCTTCTTCGAATCGCTGGAGCGGCCCGGCGAGAAGATGACGGTAGACGAGTACTACGGCTGGATCTTCCAGAATTCGGTGCCGGGGCTTCCGGAGGCCGCCGCCCGCGAGGGGATCACCCCGCTGGAGTACATGCGGCGCTACGGCGCCTTCGAGGTGGCACGGCGGGTGGGGAAGGTCTACGAGCAGCGGGTGCCCGACGAGGAGCTGGACGACATTCGCGTCGACGAGGCCGGCCGGGTCTACACCCGGGCGCCGGCGCCGCCGAGCCCGCGGGCGCCGGGGGGCACCAAGATCGACCCCGATCCGGAGGGTCGGCGGCGCGTGGGCGTGCGGGTGGACGGTGAGATCCTCCGA
>WGEM01000545.1 GCA_015492755.1 Gemmatimonadota bacterium
GGTCTGCATCGATCGCGGGGCCTCGGTGCACGACGCGCTCACCGGCGCGGCGGGATTCGCCGTCTCCGTTCTGGCGGCGGATCAGGCGGAGATGGCCCGCCGCTTCGCCCAGCGGCCGTCGCACCGGCGCTTCGACGACGTGGAATTGGACGAGACCCCCGGAGGATACCCCGTGCTCCCGGGTGCGGTGGCGTGGCTGGAGTGTGCGGTGCACCAGACGGTCCCCGCAGGCGATCATACCATCCTCCTGGGGCGGGTGGAGGCGATGGCGGAAGGCGCCGCCGCCGGGCCGCTCCTCTTCGAGCGGGGAAGCTTCCGGGAGGACGTTCGTTGAACGCTCCGGCGACGCCCCCGGCGTCGCTCCCCCCGACCCGGCGCGCACGCCTGCTGGCGCCGCTTCCCCCCTTCCTGGTGGGCGCGTCGGCGGCCATTGCGGGAGAGGTGGCGCTCGGCCTCCTCCTTTACGCCGCGGAGGGGCTCATGCGGTCCCTCACCACCGTCCTCGTGGCGGAGGCGGCGGCGCTGGGGCTGGGGATGGCCGGTGCGCCGGCGGCGGGTCCCGGACTCACGGAGCAGCTCCGGCGGCGCTGGCTCATGTGCCTGGTCTCGTTCGCCGCCGCCGCCGTCTTCGCCACCTCGTGGTCGGCGGTGGACACCCTGGGCTCGGGTCCCCTGAGTCGGGGTCTCGGGCTCGCGGTGCTGGCGGCGCTCCCCCTCTATACGTGCGGCGGGGTGCTGGGCGGGCTCGGCGCGGCGTTGCACGACGTGTCACCCGGAGTGACGGGTACGGCCGGTGCCCTGGGGGCCGCCGCGGGATTCCTGACGGTGGGTGTGCTGCTGCCCCGCTCGCCCCTTCCGGCGTCCCTCCTCCTGGGCGCGATGGTGCTACTCTCGCTGGGAGGCCTGGCCTTCGGCGCGGTACACGGCGCGCGGCGTATCGATGAGGAACCGGTGCCCGACGTCGACGAGCCGGTGCCCGACGTCAGCTCTGAGGATCCTGCGACGTGATCCTGGCGCACCTGTCCGACCTGCACCTGGGATTCCGGGCGTACGGGCGCGTGGAGCGCGGCCAGGACATGCGGGAGAGGGACGTGGCAGCCGCCTGGGAGCGGGCGGTGGAGCGCCTCGTCCGCCTGGAGCCGGGCCTCATCGTGGTGTCCGGTGACGTCTTCGACCGACCCGACCCGCCGGCCAGCGCGGTGGTGGCGCTGGCGCGAGGGCTGGAAAGCCTCCGTCAGGCGCTGCCCGACACCCCGGTCCTCCTGGTGTCGGGGCCTCGGGACACGCCCCGGCGGGCGGGCGACCCCGGCGCCCTCACCGTGCTGGACACCTTTCCGAACGTGGAAGCCGCCACAGGACTCACCCGCTCCCTCATCGTGGACCGCCTGGAGCTCCACGCCTGCCTGGTTCCCTACCGGGCGCTGGTGCGTCCCACGCCGGCGCCACCCGAACCGGATCCCCGGGCGCGGTGGAACGTTCTGGTGCTCCACGGCGAAGCCGTCCAGGGCGTCGGCCGAGGACTCTATGTGGATCCCGACGACTGGAACTACGTGGCGCTGGGCGGTTCGCACCGGAACCTGGAGCTGGCCCCCAACGTCCACTCCCCCGGTTCACTGGAACGGGTGGCGCTGGACCCGTGGGACGAGGCGGCGGTGGACAAGGGCTTCCTCACCTACGACCTGGAGCGGGGAGAGGCGACCTTCCACAGCATCCCGTGCCGACCGGTAGTGGCTCTGGCGCCGGTGAAGGTCCGGCCGGGAGTCCCCGAACAGATCCGCCGGCGGGTCCGGGAGGTGACCGACGAGGTCCCTGGAGGAATCGACGGCAAGATCGTGCGCCTGCGGCTGGCGGGGGCCGGTCCCAAGGATCTCCTGGCGCTGCAGGGCGATCTTCTGGCGGAGCTGAGGAGGCGAGCGCTCCACCTCACCGTGGAAGCCGGCAGGGAGGTCCGCGCGCCTCCGGATGCGTGGGTCCCGGTGGACGCTCCCGGGCTGCTCAGGGACGCGCTGGAGTCGGAGCTGGATCGGGACGGCCTCCTGGACGACGAAACGGCGGACGCCATCTGGAGCCTCGTGCCCAACGAGCTGGCCCGGGTGGCGGATGTGGGGACCGTGGGCGCACTGGACGCTCTGGACGGGGAGGTGCCCGGATTCGGGCGGGTGAGCACCGACGTGCCGGAGGGGCTCACCGCCGTCATCGGCGGTCCGGGCCGCGCCCGCCGGGCGGTGGCGGAGCTGGCCATCGAGCGAGGCGGGGGCGGGTACGGGAGCGCGCTCCGCCGGCT
>WGEM01000546.1 GCA_015492755.1 Gemmatimonadota bacterium
CGTCGCGCACCGTGCGGAGCTCGTCCAGCTCGGCGGACCAGCCTTCGCGGATGACGCCGCCTTCCCCGGGGCTCTGGGGGACTTCGTCCGCCAGAGCCCCGGGGAAGGCGGCGTCATCCGCGAAGGCTGGTCCGCCGAGCTGGACGAGCTCCGCACGGTGCGCGACGGCGCGCGCGACTTCATCGCCGCGCTGCAGGCGCGCGAGCGGGAACGGACGGGGATCGGCTCGCTGAAGGTGGGATTCAACAAGGTCTTCGGCTACTACCTGGAGGTGACCAAGGCCAACCTGGAGCGGGTCCCCCACGACTACATCCGCAAGCAGACTCTGGCCAACGCCGAGCGGTACTTCACCCCGGAGCTGAAGGAGTGGGAGGAGAAGGTGTTCGGGGCGGAGGACCGGATCGCGCAGCTGGAGACGGAACTCTTCGGGGAGGTGCGCGCCGGCGTCGCCCGCGCGCTGCCCCGCATGCAGGACACCGCCACCCGGGTGGCTACCCTGGACGTCCTGGCGACGCTGGCGGAGGTGGCGGTGGAGAGGGGATACGTCCGGCCCGAGGTCCACACCGGGTTCGACCTGGAGCTCGTGGCGTCGCGCCATCCGGTGGTGGAGACCATGATGCCCCGGGAGGCGTTCATCCCCAACGACCTCACGCTGGACGAGGACGGCCGCATCGTCATCCTCACGGGGCCCAACATGGCGGGGAAGAGCACGGTGCTCCGTCAGGTGGGGCTCATTCAGCTCCTGGCCCAGATGGGCGCGTACGTGCCGGCGGACCGGGCGCGGATCCCGGTGGCGGACCGCATCTTCACGCGCGTGGGGGCCTCGGACAATCTGGCCCGCGGACAGTCCACGTTCATGGTGGAGATGAGCGAGACCGCCGCCATCGTGCACGGCGCCACCGAACGGAGTCTCGTCCTCCTGGACGAGATCGGCCGGGGTACCAGCACGTACGACGGCGTCTCCATCGCCTGGGCGGTAACGGAGTACCTGCACGAGCGCATCGGCGCCAAGACCATCTTCGCCACCCATTACCACGAGCTGACGCAACTAGGCGACCTGCTGGAGCGGGTGGTGAACATGAACGTCACGGTGCGCGAGGTGGGCGACGAGATCGTCTTCCTGCGCCGGCTCGTACCGGGCGGGGCGGACCGCTCCTACGGCATCCAGGTGGCCCGGCTGGCGGGCCTCCCCGCCGAGATCGTGGTTCGGGCGAAGGAACTTCTGGTGGAGCTGGAGGGATCACACAGTGGCGGAGGCGAGGGCCTGGGCCGGTACGGCCGGCACCGGCCCCCGTCCGAGCCGCCGCCGGACCAGCTCTCCATCTTTCAGACGGAGCATCCGGTGGTGGGGCGGCTGCGCGCGCTGGATCCCGACGAGATGTCTCCGCGCCAGGCGCTCGAGGTACTCTACGAACTGCGTGACGCCCTCCGGAGAGGCAGCGACGAGACGTGATGCGAGAACCGTGGAACTGGCAGGCGTGGTTGCGTCGGGGCCCGACGCTCCTGGCCGCCTGCTGCCTGGCGGCGTGCGGAGGCGAGGGCGAGATCCAACGCCCCACACCGCTCTTCAGCGAGACGCCCATCGAATACCCCATCCGCCTCTGGGATCAGGACCGGGAGGGCCGGACGCTCCTCCGGGTGCGCGTCAGCGACGTGGGCGCGGTGGACTCCGTGGAGGTGGTGGAGTCCAGCGGGTACGCGGCCTTCGATTCCGCTGCGGTGGAGGGCGCCCGCGGCCTCAGGTTCAGCCCGGCGCGGCGCGACGGAAAGCGCATCGCGGTGTGGGCCACCGTCCCGGTTCACTTCTCCAAGCGGCCGCGCCCCGATACGGTCCCGATCTTGCAGCGCTCCGACAGGTTGTGATCCCCGTCCCAGATCATCCGCTTCAGTGAGAGGACACTCCATGACCCGTCACGCGCGGCCCTACGACAGCGTGTTGCAGCTCATCGGCTGGACGCCGCTGGTACGCCTCACCTCCGTCACCGACGGGATCCGCACCCCGGTGTACGTGAAGCTGGAGTACATGAATCCCGGGGGGTCCATCAAGGACCGCATCGGCCTGGCGATGCTGGAGGAGGCGGAACGGTCCGGCGCGCTGCAACCGGGCGGCACGGTGGTGGAGGCCACGGGGGGCAACACGGGGCTGGCGTTGGCGATGGCGGCTTCGCTGCGAGGTTACCGGTGCATCTGCACGATGCCCGACAAGATGAGCAACGAGAAAGTGAAGCTCCTCAGGGCCTTCGGAGCGGAAGTGGTCATCACCCCCACGGCGGTGCCACCCGACCACCCCGACCACTATCTGAACCGGGCCTTGACGATCGCCGCCGAGATCCCCGGTGCATTCATGGCGAACCAGTTCTACAACCCCGCCAACCCGCAGGCGCATTACGAGACCACCGGCCCCGAGATCTGGGAGCAGACGGAGGGCAGGGTGACCCACTTCGTGGCGTCGGCGGGGACCGGTGGGACCATCACCGGAGTGGGGCGCTTCCTCAAGGAGAAGAAGCCGTCGGTGCGCATCGTGGGCGTGGATCCCGACGGGTCCATGATCGCGCCGTACTTCAATACCGGGGAGAAGGTGGAGGGCCAC